>DXAT01000052.1 GCA_019116965.1 Candidatus Coprenecus pullistercoris | reverse complement strand
AATGCCACTACCGAAGGAGTGGTCCTCTTGCCCTCGCTGTTGATGATGACAGCGGGCTCGTTACCTTCCATCACTGCTACGCAGGAGTTGGTGGTTCCAAGGTCTATTCCAATAATCTTTCCCATAATTCTTATATTTTCTAATTTTTTTCTACAATTGCCGCCGCCTGATTTTCAGGCGGTCGAAACTCTCATACTCCAAGATTATGCCAAATGCCGAAAACTGACAACATGTCATATTGGAATTGTAATAATTATTGTATTCCTTTGCAGTCCCAATTCATAAAGTACAACAATATGTCCTCAGAAGGCAAGGTCCGGGTAATGACTACCCACAGACTACTTGAGATGAAAGAGAGAGGCGAGAAAATCGCCATGCTCACAGCATATGACTACACATCGGCCAGTATAGTGGACGAGGCCGGAATAGATATAATCCTGGTCGGTGACTCCGCTGCCAATGTCATGGCGGGGCACGAGACTACCCTCCCTATAACCATCGACCAGATGATCTATCACGCCCAGAGTGTCATGAGGGCTGTGAAAAATCCTTTGGTCGTGGTTGATATGCCGTTCGGCTCCTATCAGGGCAACTCCAAGATGGCTGTCAGCAACGCAATACGCATAATGAAGGAATCAGAGGCCGATGCTGTGAAAATCGAGGGAGGTATGGAGATTCTGGAGTCCGTGGAGAGGATTCTCTCCGCCGGCATTCCGGTCATGGGCCATCTCGGACTGACTCCTCAGTCAATACACAAGTTCGGCACATATGCGGTCAGGGCAAAAGAGGAGGAAGAGGCGGCCAAGCTGCTTCAGGATGCCATTGCCCTTGAAAATGCAGGATGCTTCGCTCTGGTATTGGAGAAAATCCCGGCATCCCTCGGCAAAAAGGTAGCCGAGACATTGAAAATCCCGGTAATAGGAATTGGTGCCGGAAAATATGTGGACGGACAGGTACTCGTGATGCACGACATGCTCGGACTGACGACCCAGTTTTCTCCGAGGTTCCTGCGCCGCTATGCCAATCTGCACGACATCTGCCTTGAGGCATTCAGGCAATATATCCACGATGTAAAGGCCTGCGACTTTCCTAATGACAACGAACAGTACTGATACAGCATACAGGACTCTGTCCCAAGAGGAATACGATGACATAGCCTCGCGTATCCTGTATGAGGACAACCATGTACTGGTCCTGAACAAGCGCGCCGGAGAGATAACCCAGGGAGACAAGACAGGAGACGAGCCCCTGCCCGAGAAGTTGAAGGCGTTTATCGCCGCCAGGGACCACAAGCCCGGCAGGGTATTCATGGGCGTACCGCACAGGCTGGACAGACCTGTGAGCGGAGCAGTAATCCTGGCAAAGACATCCAAGGCCCTGGAAAGACTTTCCCGAGAATTCAGGGAAGGCGGCGCCGGCAAGACATACTGGGCTTTGGTCGAGCGCTGCCCGGAGCCAGCCAGTGGGGAGATACGGTCATGGCTTACACGCAACGAGAAGCAGAATAAGTCCTATTCCTGGCCTGAGCCTAAGGCAGGCGCAAAAGAAGCAGTGCTGCGTTACCGGCTGCTCAGACCCACCAAAAGCTATTTTTTAGTGGAGGTGGAGCTGCTGACAGGACGGCATCATCAGATCCGCTGCCAGCTTGCCTCGATAGGCTGCCCCATCAAGGGAGACCTGAAATACGGTGCCGGGCGTTCAAATCCTGACGGAAGCATATCCCTGCATGCCAGGCAGGTCACATTCAGACATCCGACCAGAAAGGAGCCGGTGACAGTCACAGCCCCTACCGGTATGGAGCGGATGTGAAAGCTATTTCCTGACTACCGAGCAGTATTCCCGGTATTTTGCCAGGACATCATCAACATACCGTATAGTCTCGGCTCCGTTGAATTTTCCGTGTCTGAGCTCCGAATCTCCATAGTATTCCGGCTGGCTCATAAGCGGAATGTGACTCTTGACAGACTCCCAGTCACCGGGATCCCCGCCCTGGCTGCCGGTGAAGTAGATGCAGTCATCCATACGGCTTTCGCCTGCATTATAGGCGGCGAGGGTAAATTTCACAACATTGGCCGGATCGAGTCCCGCCTTTTGATAACGGCGTTGAATCTGGCGCAGATACATGACTCCTGCCCGCACATTCTCATCCGGATTGAACAGGTCGGTTATTCCGTAGCTTTCGGCAGTAGAGCGCTTGACCTGCATGAGACCCACCGCCCCGCGTCTTGAGTAGGCACCCATCGAGAAACGGGATTCCTTGAAAATAACGGCTGAGAGCAGCCTCCAGTCCCAGCCCAGCAGTTTGCTGTGCTGTTTTACTATATCGTCATAGGGCGAAATCCTGTCCGTCGTTCTTCCGCTTCTAAGATATGGCTCAAGGCTGTAGGAACGGAAAAATCTCTCCGTCATATCGTTGTACTCCCTGCTTCTGGTCATGGCTCCGAGCCAGCGGTTGGCTTCGGACAGCAGGGCTGCGTCATCTTTTCTCACCACCCATGCATAGTCGCTGAAAGGTATGCTGATGGATACAGCCTTTTCGTATTGGACCGGTATGGAGTCGGAAACGCTGACGGCTACTATATCCACTCTGCCTTCCGCAAGCAGCGACCAGCAGTCGCGGTGTTCATACACTCCTGAGAATTCCATATTGCGGCCGAGTGAGTCGGCGAAGCCGGTAAGAAGGGTGTACTGGAAGCCTATAAGGAACCCTCTTGATGAATACATGCCGCTTTTGATATTGATTTGGGCAGTAAGATGCTTTCTGTCAGGGGAAAGTGTGCTGCCGGTACAGCCTGTGACCGGACCTTCCCATCTTCTGAGTATATTGCCGCAGATGAAGATAAGCAGTATTGCACTGATGATCCGGACAGTTCTCATGGGGTCCGGATTTATTCGATGTAGAACGGCCAGTGGATGCCCACCTTGAATCCCATGGTGGGCTTGATGTAGTGGTAGGCTGAGAACATCATGCCTCCGTCGGGCCAGTATTGTCCCACATTGACTACCTTGAGGAACACATTGACCCGTTTCCACTGCAGGTTGAGGAATACATCTATATATGGATTGTTGCCGAGAAGCTCCTCTGTCTGAAGCTGGAACGCACCCAATGCGGGATTGTAGGCGGGGGCATAGTATAGGGTGTTGAGCCTTGCGTCAGCTCCAAGCTGTACTTTGAGCACATTTTTGACAGCTTCTATCTCAAGGTAATACCTGAGATGGAAGGTCAGCATCGGTAGAGGAAGGACATCCTTGTTGGAAGAGTACTGGAACAGCACCTGGTTGTCCAAATGGAACCACCACAGCTTGAAGTCCTTGCGTACATAGGCGCTCATTATGTTCAGCAGGCCTGTATGCTGCCGGGATATGCCGAGCGTGTCGTGGTACAGGTAGTTGTTGACCAGGGCATAGCCGAAATATGCCTCCATCCTCCATTTGGGTATCGAGAGCGAGGCCTCAACCTTGGTCGTGGAAGTCTTGCCGAAGTCGTTGTCCCAGACATAGTGGTTGGACCAGTAGTGCTGGGAATACCAGTCCGGTTCCTCCAGCGAGGTGCTGAAACGGCCGCTGAGCGTTATTGGCTCCGATTTGTCCTTGAATGGGTAGAATGAGAATCCTACATGTGCGTCCACGGCAAAGTCGTTGATGTTGTAGCCGAGGAATGTGTACTTCGCATTGGCTCCCCAGTCGAGGTATTTCCTGTATTGTCCGCCTGTGCCGGCATAGACATACAGGTTGTTCTGGTTGACATTGCTGTTGCCTGTCAGGAACATGTCCGGCCGGAATGCATATATGCTGTTGAACTGGTGTCCTATGCCGCCGGAAATCTCGGATACGATGGCGTCCCTCGCCCATGGCTGGAGCTTGAAGAACAGACGGTTCTCTACGGTGAACACTCTGGAGGAGTCTGCCGATGCTTGTGGATGGATGTAGAACATATCGTTGTAGAATGCTCTGCCTGCATCATCGCTCTGCGATATGTTGTCCGTATAGTATCTGTAGAAGCGGGACACCTCGCCTATGTGACCGACTGTAATCATGGGCCCGTCGCCCTGGCTGCCGAACAGCAGGGAATCCGCGAGCAGGGCGTAGATCTCGTCTTCCGTCGGAGGCAGAAGCGTGTCGGTTATGGAGGCCCGGAGTATAGAGTCGGCCTGGGCCTTGGCTATGGAATCCAGCCGCATCTGCAGTGTGTCCACCGGAGGAGCGGATACCGGATCCGGTAACGGCAGAGCCTGCGTCGTCGAGTCGGCGGACGGTACCGCAAGTGTATCCGAGATGGTCTGGGAGAGCGAATCCGTGACGGTCGGTGTCTCGGAAATACGCAGTTCGGTAGAGTCTGTTACAACAGCGGTCAATGAGCCGGCCAATGAGTCTGCCGGCAGGCTTTTCAGGGAGTCTGTGAGGGCCGTGCTGTCGACTGGCGGTCTGCGGGCGGCTTCCATAGCGGCATTGACGGCTGCCTCGTATGCCTGCATCCGGACTTTCATTATAGAGTCTACAGAGGCTGTCAGGGCAGAGTCGGCTTCCATGGCCCTTCTGAGCCGTGTCTGCTTGGAGTCTAAGTGGATATTGTACGAATGGTCTATGAAGAAAGTGTTGCGGGAAAGCTTGTTGTGGGCATCCTGCAGATTGACGGCGATGGTCTTTGCGTCTACTACGGTATCCCTTACCATGAACGGGTCCTGGATGCCGCCGTTCTCCTGCCGGTCTATGTTGTGGTGAATGAATCCGGCATTCATGACATACCGTTTCCCCAGATAATTGGTGCCCACCTCGAGGGAGTTGTTGGCAGTGGCCTCGTGCTCGAGCATACCGGCGGCCTTCCAGCCCTGAAACAGCACGCTGATGTTCCAGGCCGGGGTGATGTTCTGGGTATGCATGAACCGCACATTGGTCTCCTCCTTGTCCTTGTATGCGAACAGGGTACCCCAATACGCCAGCTCCGTATACGGAGCCTTGGTGTTGAAGAACGGCATGTCCTCTGGGGTGTGCGAGTAGGTGAGGTAGGGGGCATAGGCTTTGAAGATGTTGAATTCCCGGCGTTTGAAAAAGTTGACATTCTGTGCGGCCGAGCCTATGGTGCCAAGATATACCGCATCGATATCCTCTTTGTAGAAAGGATATTCGGTATACCAGTCGTTGAATGTGGTGTCCATGCCCGCCGGCTGGTAGTCGTTGACATACGGATCGGCGGTCCATGAGATAATCCTCTTGTAGTACATGCTGTCCGGAAGGAAACCGGTCTCAATGACCCTCGGTTTTGACCAGCGGATACTGTCCCTGACAGATTTGACGCTGTCCCGGATATGATGTATGCTGTCCTTGGCGGCCTGTTTTACGGCTGATACGCTGTCCAAGTATGCGTCTTTTCTGGCTCTGGCGCTGTCTTTGGCCATCCTTTTCAGTTCTCTTGCCGTGTATGCCACGACGGAGTCAACGGCCGCGGAGTCTCCCGTGGAGACTGAATCTGCTTCGGACGAGTCCGTAAAGACGGAGTCCGTGCCTGTTGAGTCGGACAGCATGACAGAGTCGGGGACGGTCACCGAGTCAGCAGGGGGCAATGAATCGGACAGAATCAATGAGTCCGGCAGGAGCCCTGCGGAAGAATCATTGAGTATAAGTGAGCCGGAAGTGCTGTTCTGCAGGAGCATATAAGGCGGGGTAACTCCTCTTGTCACCAATGCGGAACACGGCAGCATCAGTATGATGGTGCATGCGCACAATATGTTCCGTAGCCTTTTTCTTTTCATAAGCCGCAAATATAGCGATTTTTTCCATATTAGTGGTATACTGTTGCGCCTCGGCAATTCAAGTAAACTTGCATAGCACTCGGCTTCTGCGTATATTTGCCATATGGAACAGATACGGTGTCTATTTGAACATTATGCCGGTGTCTCCGGATATGAGGTGTACCGCCTGCCCTCGTCTGGAGGAAACCGAAGGTATTTCAGAATTGTGTGGGATGGTGGAAGTTGTGTGGCGGCGGAGGGAACATCGGCCGATGAGAACTCGGCTTTTCTCTACATGGCGCGTCATTTTGCTGGTCTCGGCCTTCCGGTACCGGAGGTGCTCGCGGTCAGTGATGACGGGATGTGTTATCTGCAGGAGGATCTGGGAGATACAACACTTTTCGACGCAGTGTCCTCCGGGCGTGCGGCAGGGAGGTATTCCGGAGAGGAAAAGGCCTTGTTGCTGAAAGCGGTGACAGCATTGCCGGATTTCCAGTACAGGGGGGCGTCGGGTATGGACTTTTCCCGTTGCCGTCCGGTCAGCCGTTTCGACAGCCGGTCCGTGATGTTCGACCTGAATTATTTCAAGTACTGTTTTCTTAAACCGTCATCTTTGGAATTCAATGAGTTGTCCCTGGAGGATGATTTCAGCCGACTTTGCGGCAGGCTGCTGCAGTGTGGCGGCAATACATTCATGTACAGGGATTTCCAAAGCCGCAATATAATGAGAACGCCTGATGGTTGCCTGAAATTCATAGATTTTCAAGGAGGCAGGATGGGGCCTGTGCATTATGACCTCGCCTCGTTCGTATGGCAGGCAAAGGCCCGTTACAGCCAAGAACTGAAGCGGGAGCTTATCGGCGCATATATGGATGCCGCATCGGCCTATGTACAGGTGGACCGCGGGCGGTTTATGGAGGACTTGCGGCAGTTTGTTCTTTTCCGGCTTCTTCAGGTGCTGGGTGCCTACGGGTTCAGGGGCCTGTTTGAGCGCCGTCCGCATTTTCTCGAGAGCATTCCGTACGCCATGGACAATGTAAGCGAGCTTCTGTCGGAACCGTTTGACGAATATCCTGCTCTTTGCGGAGTGTTGTCCGGGCTTGTTCCGCTGTACGGGAGGAGGCGGCCGCGTCCGGACTGCAGGCTGTTGGTGCGTATATTCAGCTTCTCTTATAAAAACGGCATTCCGGAAGACGGAAGCGGCAACGGAGGCGGCTATGTATTCGACTGCCGGGGAGTGCCCAATCCGGGACGGCAGCCCGAGTACGGATCCCTGACCGGGCTTGACGCACCGGTGGTTGAATATCTCATGAAATTCCCAGAGACTGAGGCTTTCGCCGGACATGCCGCCGCGCTGGCAGACATGCACATCGATAATTATTTGGAGAGAGGCTTCCAGGACCTTATGTTCTGTTTCGGATGTACGGGCGGACGGCACCGTTCCGTATATTTTGCGGAAAGGCTGGGGGAACATATCCGGGACAGATACGGAGACAGGCTGGCAATCAGTCTGTATCACAGAGAACAGGATATTCGGAAAACTTTCTGAAAGACATGACAGCTACAGCAATGATACTTGCAGCCGGACTTGGTACACGGCTGCGTCCGCTTACGGACTCGATGCCGAAAGCTCTTGTTCCGTACCGGGGCGTACCCATGATAGAAAGCCTTATCCTCCGGCTGAAAACGGAAGGGTTCAGCCGTATCGTCATCAATGTGCATCACTTCGCGGACATGATAGAGGATTATATCCGCTCTAAGGACTGTTACGGAGCGGATATCGTATTTTCTGATGAGAGAGACATCCTGCGCGACACCGGAGGCGGTATAAGACACGCCTGGTGCTCAGGCTTGCTCGGGGACTCTCCTGTGTTGGTTCACAATGTGGATATTATCACATCCGGAATCGGACTTCGGAACTTCTATGATTCGGCGGTGTCGTCCGGAGCGGCTGCCTCTCTTCTTGTAAGCGGCCGTATGTCCTCGCGTTACCTGCTTGCCGGCGGAGACGGACTGCTGCGCGGATGGACATATCCGGCAAAAGGACTGGTAAAAGGCATCGGCCATGCCGCTGATGTCCCGGTAGAGTGTCCGTCTGCAGTAGACCCGCATTCAATGCCTGCGTCAGTCCCTTGCGCTTTCAGCGGTATTCATGTCATTGCCCCTGAGGCTTTGAATATTATGAAGGATTGGCCGGACAGATTCTCAGTCATAGATTTCTATCTCGGTATTGCTGCTGCTCATACGGTGCGCTGCGTCAGCGCTCCGGACGGAGCCGTAATCACGGATATCGGCAGGCTGTCCCGGCTTAGTTGACCTTGATGGTTCTGTCCGGTGATATGCCGGCAATGAAGAGCGAGGGGATGATCATGATCAGCAGCATCAGGATGAAGGCGGCTGCGTTTATGGCAAGTATGTCCGGTATGCTCAGGTCTACCGGGACGAAGTTTACGAAATAGTTCTCGGGATTGAGTGTCACCGGTCTGAACCATTTTTGAATGGCCAGGAGAGAGATGGCCGCTATGTTGCCCCATATCATTCCCTTGAGGACGATGCCTCCTCCACGGCAGATGAATATCCTGCATATACCGGAGGTTCTCATGCCGAGAGCCTTTAGAAGACCTATCATGGATATTTTCTCGAAGAGTATGATCAGAAGGCCGGATATCATGTTGAAGCCGGCTACGGCCATCATCAGTACCATGACCACCAGTACATTCAGATCGAGGAGGGCCAGCCAGTCGAACAGGCCTGGATAGATATCGTCTATGCATCTTACAGCCACCGGAGCGTCCTCGCTGCTGTCCTTTGTCATGATGATCTGCCCGATTGCATCGTAAGCGCGGGCTCTCTCCCTGGACGAGGCTCTGCTTCCGTCGCCACCTGTTGATATTTCCAGGCATGAGGACTCGCGGTCGTCCCAGCCGTTGAGCCTCCGTATCTGACGGATGTCCACTATGGCCAGTCTTTCATCCATGTCCTCGAGCTGGATGTCATATAATCCGGAGATTGTGAAACGGCGCGCACGAACCTGCTCTCCGACAAAATATACTGTCATGCGGTCACCGATGCTGTATCCGAGCATCCGCGCGAGTCTTCCCGATATCAGAATCTGGTCTGCCGGTTTTTCCCCTGAAAAGTCAGGAAGACTGCCTTCTGTCAGGAAGTCGGCGAAAAAATCGAGCCGGTATGTGGAGTCCACGCCTTTGAACATCATGCCATGGACATCGTCGCCGGATTTTATCATGCCGGGTCTGTATGCCGTGGCGTATATTGAGCGAACTTCCGGGATGTTCCTTATATCAGGCAGGTAGGACAGGTCTGTGCGCAGCGGGTACACATCGGTCATGTAGTCTGCGCCCGGAGCAGTGAGCAGAATCTCTCCGCTGAATCCTGCCGCCCGTTTTCCTATCTCTTTCTTGAATCCACCGGAGATTGCAACAGAGGCTATTATCACGGCAATGCTTATCGCCACCGATACGCATGCAATGCCGTTGCTCGTCGAGCTCAGTCCATGACTCTTGATTTTTTTCGCAATAAATAAATATAAATTCATATATTTGCAGTCCCAAACCTACAAAGGTACATATTTTTCGCGGAAATAGCTCAGTTGGTAGAGCGTCGGCTTCCCAAGCCGAAGGTCGCGGGTTCGAACCCCGTTTTCCGCTCAAGGCAAGATCCTCAGAGCCACTGACCGCAGCATATCCGCCAGCGGTCTTTTTTTATTCCGCCTTATCGACTATAGTATAAATGTAACTACGATGTGGTACAGTCCGTCCAGGACGGATATGGCGCCGAGGGCCATAATGATGATTCCTGAGATCCGGTTGATCATAATCAGTTGCCTCAGGCGGAGTTTGTTGCGGAAGAGGTTGATGCAGGTTGAGAGAGTCAGCCACCAGAGAGTACCTCCTGTGAATACGCCGAGAAGGGTTATTGCAATCCGGTCGTAGGGTTCTGATCCGTCGCTGTTTATACCCATGAAAGTAAACAGGCCGAGTATGAGGAAGAAGGCTCCGGGATTGGTTATTGTCATCGAGAAAGAGGAGAAAAAGTCCTGCCAGTACTTCATGTTGCCGGACTTTATCCGCTTGACCTGCTTGATGGGATTGTTGAGGAAAAGTATGATGCCGAATATGCCTACAATCAGGCCTCCGGCAATCATGACGATGTCGCGGTACTCGGACAGAAGCCGTTGGACAAATGACAGGCTGAGCAGGGCAAGGGCGGCGAATATGACATCGGACAATGCCGCGCCCATACCGGTGATGAATCCGGAGTTGCGTCCCTTGTTCAGGGTCCGCTGGATGCACAGTACGCCTATGGGCCCGAGAGGAACGGACGCACACAGTCCTATTGCGAATCCTTTAAGAAGTTCCTGTATCATGTCAGTCGTTTAGATAATATTCGAGCAAGGCGCCGAGAACTTCGGGATTGATGTCCTTGGCAAGAGTATTCTTGTCTTTGTCAAGCAGGTAGATGGCCGGAACATCGAGCAGGTCGTACTTGTCGAACATTCCGGATTTCCTTTTGCGGTCCCATAGGTCGGTCCACCCGAATCCGTTCTCCTTGATATATTTTTTCCACTGTCTGTCGGTGCCTGTGTATATGGCCAGTACCTGCACGCCCTCCGGACCGTAGGTGTCTTGGATTTTTTTCATCTCCGGTGTTACGGCTCCGCATACCGCGCAGTCAAGGGTGTAGAAGTACAGTACGGTGTATCGTGCGCTGACATCGTAAATGGATGTTTTCTTGTTGTCCGGAGTGTAGAGGACAAGGTCGGATACCGGTTTGTCGAGAGGATTGCGGTAGAACATCGTGACTGCAAGCTCGGTCTGGTCGAGGAATTCGTTCACGGATTCAAAGTCGGCCCTTATGGAGCTGCCCGAAGTCTCTCCCTTGTCAATGAACTTTACGGATTCCCACATCCGAGGCATATGTACGATATATTTGTCTGCCAGGTACGCGGCGCCTTGCTGGAGGTTGTAGCTGCCGCTGTTCTTCAGATACTGGTAGAGGGTGAAGAACAGCTCGTGGAAGAAATCCGGATTGTCCTTGGAGTCTTCGAAGAAGGCGTCTATGATTTCCGTCACGCCGGTGGTGTCCGAAGAGTACTCCAATGAGGAGAATACGCTGTCAAAGAGAAGGTCTGCCGATGTGGGCGCGTTTTCATGTACCTCTACGGTCTGTGCCAGTGCCGTAGGCGTCAGCTCGCGGCCTATGATGGTGCCGCGGGCATCCAGCAGGAACAGCTTGGGTGTGGAGATTACGCCGTATTTGGTGACGAATCCTGATGTCATGTCGGGATCCCACAGATTGACGAGGGTGATGTTGTCCGGAAGGCGGAAGGGCAGGATGCTGCCGGCAATGTACTCGAGCCATCTCTCCCTGTCACTCTGGGTGTAAATCATGTACACGGTAAAGTTGAGCCCGTCCGTTCCTCTTGCAAGATACTGCATGAGGCCAGGCGTGGTCCGGATGCACGATGCGCAGTCGTCATCGTAGAAATACAGGACGGTGTAGTCCTGGTCTCCTCCATGAATCGTAAATGTGTTTCCGGCCGGGTCCTGGAGTGACAGATCCGGAGCCTTCAGGCCTATCAGCGACTGTCTGTTGGTGTCGGCGAACAGTCTCATCTCCAGAAGAGCGTCCTGGTCGTCCAGCCTGTATCTCCCGTTGAGGAAATAGTTGTCGGCTATGTATATGGCTATCTCATCGTAGCCCATGATACGGGACTGGCGGTAGTACCGGTAGACATAGTAGGCTGTCCGCGCTGTCTCCTCTTCCGTCTTCCCTGTCATGATGAATCCGTCAGCCCTGCTTATGATCTCGGATGGCTGCATGCCGTCGAATACGCTCATGACCATATTGATGTCTTCCTGGGTGAGCTGCCGGGCGGTGGTATCGCTCTGGCCCCGCAGGTCAGTGGCGGACATCTGCAGGGACAGGATGATGGTGTAGGCGTATATGATGAGTGTGCGGATATTCATGTATGCGTGTCTTGATTTTACATGTAATTCTTGATGTCTATGCCGGACGGCAGGAACGATGAGGCGTCTCCTCCGTTGATTATGACATCTCTGACAACTGTAGATGATATGAAAGAGTATTCATGTGAGGCCGGTATGAATACCGTTACGGTCTCAGGTGACATCTTGCGGTTGGCCTGTGCGATGACTGATTCGAGCTCGAAGTCAGTAGTGGTTCTCAGTCCGCGGATGATGAATTCCGCGTTGTGCTTGCGGCATAGGTCCACGGTAAGCCCGGAATAGGAGACGACCTCGATATCTGCTCCGGTGCTTGCAAGCGGTCTTATGGAGTCGCTTATAAGTCTCACTCTCTGGTCCGGATGCAGGAATCCATGCTTGAGATGATTGTATCCGACAGCTACGATAACGGAGTCAAACAGCTTGAGCGCTGATGTCAGTACATCCATGTGCCCTAAGGTGAAAGGGTCGAATGAGCCGGGGAATACAGCAGTCCTCATTTTCTGCCTCATGTCTTTGATTGTTTTTTGTATATAAACAACAAAAATAATCAAAAACGGCTTACCAAGCAATAGGTGATAGCCCTTTGGATGTCAGGAAACTGTTGGCTTTGGAAAAATGACGGCATCCGAAAAAGGCTCCTCTGGCGAGAGGTGACGGATGGGCCGCTTCCAGAATCAGATGCCGTGAGCTGTCAATGAGTGCTCTCTTGCTTCTGGCGTAATTGCCCCAGAGCATAAATACGATATTGTCCTTATGGTCCGATACGGCTTTTATGACTGCGTCCGTGAAGGTCTGCCATCCTATGCCGCTATGGGATGTAGGGGCTCCGGCCCTGACGGTAAGTACTGAGTTGAGCAGGAACACTCCCTGGCGGGCCCATCTCTCAAGATTGCCACTCGCCGGTATCGGGGCTCCGACATCCGTACAGATTTCCTTATATATGTTCTGGAGCGAGGGAGGAAGCGCCACTCCGTCCTGGACGGAGAATGAAAGACCGTGCGCCTGTCCAGGACCGTGATATGGATCCTGACCGAGAATCACGACTTTTACCTTATCGAATGGTGTCAGTCTGAATGCGTTGAAAATAAGAGGCCCGGGAGGGTAGATGGTCTTTCCTTCCCGTTTCTCCCTATGCAGGAAAGCGGCGATTCGGGCGAAATATTCCTTGTCGAACTCTTCCCGCAGCACCGCTTTCCACGATTCTTCTATCTGTACTTCCATTGTCAGTTGAAAATATATTTCAGGACCTCGGAGATGTTGTCGACATAGATGAAATCGAGACCTTTTATGTAGATGGGCTTGATATCGTTGATGTCTTTCTCATTCTGTTTCGACAGTATGATGGTGTGTATGCCGGCGCGCTTTGCAGCGAGGATTTTTTCCTTGATGCCGCCTACGGGCAGGACCTTGCCGCGCAGCGTCATCTCTCCGGTCATGGCGATGCCGCTCCGTACCATTTTGCCGCAAAGAGCCGAAGCCATGGCGCTTACCATCGTGATGCCGGCAGAGGGGCCGTCTTTCGGTATGGCTCCTTCCGGAACATGGATGTGTATATCGTGCTTCATGACATCCTCGGTGGTGAGTCCGATAAGGTCCGGATGCGCTTTCAGGTACTGGAACGCAATCGTCGCGGACTCTTTCATCACATCTCCGAGATTGCCGGTCGTGGAAAGCACTCCCTTGCCTTCACTTACGGAGCACTCTATGAAGAGAATCTCTCCTCCGTTCTCCGTCCATGCAAGGCCTGTGACTACTCCCGGTGCCTCGTTGCCTTCCTGCAGATCGTGGAAGTTGGTAGGCAGTCCCAGCATTTCAGAAGCAGTTTCAGGGGTGACGGATATCCTGGATGTCTCGCCTGTGGCAATCTTTCTTGCCGAAATCCTGGCGACTTTGGCTATCTGGCGGTCCAGGCCGCGGACTCCGGATTCTCTCGTGTACTCGTCTATGATCTTTTCTATGGCAGGGGTGGAGAATCTTACCTGGCTCTTCTTAAGGCCGTGCGCCTCCAGTTGCTTTGGAATAAGATATCCCTGGGCGATGCTTACTTTCTCCTCGGCGAGATAACCTGATACCGGTATCATCTCCATGCGGTCCCTCAGGGCCGGATGGATAGTGCTGATATTATTGGCAGTAGTGATGAACAGAACCTTGGACAGGTCGTAGTCGATGTCGAGGTAATTGTCATGGAACGCGTTGTTCTGCTCCGGATCCAGTACTTCCAGCAATGCGTACGACGGGTCTCCCTTATAGTCCTGGCTGACCTTGTCGATCTCGTCGAGGACAATTACGGGATTTGAGCTCCCGGCTCTGTTGATGCTCTGCAGGATGCGGCCCGGCATAGCTCCGATGTAGGTTCTGCGGTGACCGCGGATCTCGGATTCGTCGTGCAGTCCGCCCAATGATATTCTCTGGTATTTGCGGCCCAAGGCCTTGGCTATCGACTTGCCGAGGGATGTCTTGCCGACACCCGGAGGGCCGTAAAGGCAGATGATGGGGGACTTCATGTCGCCCTTGAGTTTCAGCACCGCGAGATACTCGATTATCCTTTCCTTGACTGTCTCTAAACCGAAATGGTCTTTGTCCAGTATTTTCTGGGCATGTTTCAAGTCCAGATTGTCCTTTGTCATATGGTCCCAGGGCAGTTCGAGCATGAACTGGATGTACTGGTACTGGATGTTGTAGTCGGGAGAGTTCGGATTTGATCTCTCCAGCTTGCGCACTTCGCTCTCGAATGCCTTGGCGGCGTATTCCGGCCATTTTTTCTTTTTTGCTTTCTGCCGGAGCTCGTCTATGTCCTGGGCCTCGTCCATCCCAAGTTCCTCCTGGATGGTCTTCAGCTGGTTGTTGAGGTAATACTCCCTCTGCTGCTGGTCCATCTCGGTACGGACTTTCCGCTGGATGTCGTCCTTTAGTTTCAGAATCTCTATCTGCCGGTTCAACATCTCGACCAGTTTCATGGCCCTGATCTTGATATTGCTCTCTTCCAACAGCTTGATTTTCTCCATAGGATCCTCCAATTCCATGCTCGAGGCGATGAAATTGATGAGGAACTCGTCGCCTTCCAGGTTCTTTATGGCGAACGATGCTTCCTGAGGAAGGTGAGGGGACAGTTTGATGATGTGCAGGGCAAGGTCCTTGACAGAGCCCGTTAGGGTTTTCATCTCCCTGTCGTTTTTCTTTGGAAGCACATCCTCAAGGTATGTGACCTTGGCGAAGATGTAGGGCTCGGAGGCTGTCTGCTCCACTGTCCTGATCCTTTTGAGGCCCTGCAGGATGGCGGTGATCGTTCCGTCCGGCATTTCTATGATCTTGATGATGCGTGCCAGAGTACCTATATTATATAGGTCGATGAGTGACGGATCCTCTATCTTGATATCCCGCTGGGATACCGCGCCGAGGATACGGCTCGAGGCGTACACATCCCTGACGAGCTTGATGGATTTCTCTCTTCCTATGGTGATGGGGGTGACTGTGGACGGAAACAGCACGGCATTGCGCAGTGCCAGAATCGGCAGTACCTCCGGCAACTCGTTTTCGTTCAGCTTCTGAACTGTGTCGATGCTGACAACGGGAAGGATGTTTACATCGGCTCCTCCCGTACTGAGTAAGTCTTCTATGGTATGTTTCATAATTGCCTTGTATTTAATCGGTGTCAGTCGGCAGGTGTCATTTTGTCATATTTTGACTTTGCGGACCGCATCCTGCTGACCGGGTGTAATATTGTCAATGATTGTGCCAAAATATTTTATGTGAAAAACTGCAATAATTTTTTGTAATTGTAAAAAATAAGAATACTTTTGCAGTCTGAATTTTGCAGAACTGATTACTAATTATATAAATATACTACAAAATGACAAAAGCTGATATTGTAAACGAAGTAGCAAAGGCTACCGGTCTTGAGAAATCCCAAGTACACAGTGTAGTCGTGGCTTTTATGGAGACAGTCAAAGATTCAGTTTCCAAGAACAACAGTGTTTATCTCCGCGGTTTCGGCAGCTTTACTGCAAAGAAGCGTGCTCAGAAGACAGCCCGTAATATCTCAAAGCAGAAGACTATCGTCATTCCTGAGCATTACATTCCCGCTTTCAAGCCTTCCAAGACTTTCCTTAACTTAGTTAAATCAAATATTAAATAACACAGCCATGCCAAGCGGAAAAAAGAGAAAAAGACATAAAATGGCTACGCACAAGCGTAAAAAACGCCTGCGCAAGAACAGACATAAAAAGAGATAGCGGCCATTTTCAGCTACATTGAATCTAAAGCGTTGAATCACCGCTTTAGATTTTTTTTTAAATAAAAGATGGATAGAAATCTAATAATAGACGTAAATGTAAAGGAGACTGTCATCGCACTGCTTGAGGACCATCGCCTGATGGAACTCAACAAGGAGCAGAATGCGGAGCGGGCGTTCTCTTTGAGGGATGTGTATCTCGGCAAGGTGAAAAAGCTGATACCGACTCTCAATGCGGCGTTCGTGGACATCGGGGACAAGAAAGACGCATTCGTTCATTATCTGGATTTGGGACTCAATTTCAAGGCATTTGACTATTTTGTCAAGCAGATTAACCCGAACCGTGATTTCAAGACCTTTTTCTCATCTGTCGATATCAACAATATCCTGGAGAAGGAGGGTAAGATAGAGAATGTCCTGAAGCCGGGGCAGCCCATAATAGTGCAGATTGTAAAGGAGCCTATATCCACAAAGGGCTCGAGGCTCACCGGCGAGGTGTCTATAGCCGGCAGGAATATCGTCCTGCTGCCTTTCGGAGACAAGATCAGTGTCTCTCAGAAAATATCCTCCAAGGAGGAGAAGAAGCGCCTCGAGCGTTTGATGTACAGTATCCTCCCTTCCAACTACGGAGCAATAATCAGAACGGCTGCGGAAGGGAAGAACGCTGCGGTCCTGGATACGGAGCTGCGCATGCTCATCAGGAAATGGGAGGAGTCATGGCCTAAGATGGCCTCGCGCAGGATGCCGCAGCTGCTGTTCAAGGAGAACAGCAAGACCACTACGATCCTCAGGGATCTGTTGAATGATACCTTCACCAATATATATGTCAACGACGAGGCCACTTATAACGAGGTCCGCGAGTACATATCCACGATACTGCCCGATCATGAGAAAATCGTGAAACTGTACAGAGGACATGAGCCTATCATGGACCATTTTGATGTCACAAGGCAGATCAAGTCCTCGTTCGGAAAGGTCGTGCCCATGCGGCGCGGAGCCTATCTGGTCATAGAGCATACCGAGGCCATGCATGTTGTGGATGTCAACAGCGGAACCCGTGTCAAGACCGGCAAGGATCAGGAGCAGAATGCCTTTGATGTCAACTGCATAGCCGCGGAGGAGATTGCCCGTCAGCTGAAACTCAGGGATATGGGCGGAATCATCATCGTGGACTTCATAGATATGGATCTCAATGAGCACAAGAATGCTCTGTTTAAGAAGATGCAGGAACTGATGGAGGGAGACAGGGCAAAGCACAACATACTTCCGCTGACCAAGTTCGGCCTGATGCAGATTACGCGCCAGAGGGTCCGTCCAGCGACTGAGATAGAGACGATGGAGACTTGTCCTGCCTGCAACGGCACCGGAAAGATATCCTCAAGCATACTCATTGACGAGAATATAGAGAGGCAGCTTGCGTATTATGTTAAGGAGAAAGGTATAAAATCCTTCCATCTTACAGTCAATCCTCTTGTGGAGGCTTACCTCACAAAGGGGATGTTCAACTCCATTATCCGGAGATGGAAGAAGAAGTACGGAGTGTCCATCATAGTGTCGGCATCGGAAGACAAGGCCATAATGGACTTCGAATGGGCAAAAAAAGATGGAGAAAAACTAACCTGAAAATCAAAACCTTAGAAAAAACTTGAAAAATTTTTGAAAAAAAGTTGCAAAAAAATTTGGAGAATGTGAAAAAGCCCCTTATCTTTGCGGTCCCTTTCGGAAAGGAACTGAGATGAAGAGAAGATGAGAGAGAGTCCGAAAGCAATAAAGTTGATTGAAATATTGAAGAACAAGTACAAGCAAAGTACCAAGAAAAGAGTAGCGTTAGTTTCTTTGAAATTAAAGCGATGTCAGGACAAGCTAAGGAATATAGATATACAATGAAGAGTTTGATCC
>DXAT01000051.1 GCA_019116965.1 Candidatus Coprenecus pullistercoris | reverse complement strand
ACCGCGTGGTGAAGGATCTCAACGGCCTCACACCCGAGCAGTTCATCCAGAAGCTGGGCGAGGACTTCGAGATCAAGGACATGGGTACCGAGATCTACAAGCCCAAGAACCTGCACAACTTCTCCATGTACATCGGCGGTCACTGGTATTCTCTCACAGCCAAGAAAGGTACCTACGACGACAACGATCCCATCGGATGCCTCGATGTGACCATCTGCTCCAACCTTATCTTCGACAAGCTCCTCGACATCAAGGACCTCCGTACTTCGAAGCGTATTGACTTCGTAGGAGGTATCAGAGGTCTCGGCGAGCTCAAGAAGAGAGTTGACTCGGGTGAGATGGCAGCAGCCTTCGCTCTGTATCCCGTATCGATGAAGCAGCTCATCAGGATAGCCGACACAGGCAACATCATGCCTCCCAAGACTACCTGGTTCGAGCCTAAGCTCAGGAGCGGTCTGGCTATCCACAAACTCGAAAGATAGCAGCGGTACACCTTAAATTAGGGGGGCCGTAATCGAAAAACGATTCGATACGGCCTCTTTATCTTTTGATTATCTACAGTTACGAATATATGAAACCGACATTAGTTGTTTTAGCTGCGGGCATGGGGTCCCGCTACGGTTCCCTCAAGCAGATGGACGGAGTAGGCCCCAACGGTGAGGCCATCATCGACTACTCCATCTACGATGCAGTACGCGCCGGATTCGGCAAAGTAGTGTTCATCATCCGCCACTCATTTGAAAAGGCTTTCCGCGAGATATTCACCCCGGAGCATTTCGGAGGCAAGGTTGAGATTGAGTTCGTCTTTCAGGAACTCGAATACCTGCCAGAAGGTTTCTCAGTGCCGGAGGGCCGCGAGAAACCCTGGGGTACATGTCACGCCGTAATGATGGCGGCACCTGCTGTAAGCACTCCTTTTGCCGTCATCAACTCCGATGACTTCTACGGACGCGAGGGATACGCCGTGCTGGCCGACTACCTGCGCAGCATTGACGGACAGACCGGCAAGTACTCCATGGTCGGCTACAATCTGCAGAACACCCTGTCCGACTACGGCACCGTGTCCCGTGGAGAGTGCTCGGTCGACGCTGACGGCAATCTCATCTCGATAGTCGAGCGTACCGCGATTCAGCGTATGGACGACGGCCGCATAATGTACAAGGACGGAGACGGTCTGCATCCCTTAGACGAGAACACCGTCGTATCCATGAATCTGTTCGGATTTACTCCCGATTTCTTCACCAAGTCAGAGCGGCTGTTCAGGCAGTTCCTCTCCGATCCGGCCAACATGGCCAATCCCAAGGCCGAGTTCTTCATCCCTCTTTGCGTAAACCAGCTCATAAACGAGGGCAAGGCCAGCCTTAAAGTACTTAACAGCGATGCCCAGTGGTTCGGTGTCACCTACAAAGAGGACAGGCCCTATGTCGTAAGCCGCATCCGCCAGCTCATCGACTCAGGCGTTTACCCGGAGCATCTGTGGAAATAGCCGTGCCGGCGCCGGCCGCGCCGCACGATATATCGGAAAGTTTATGTAAATTTGCGGTTCAAACCGAACCGCATTTTTTATGGCCCTTACCATCCTTCTTCTGATTGCAGCTATTGTCATAGCCCTCTGTGTGGTGCTGAACAACATATCCAACAAGATCGGCATTCCCATGCTGCTTGCATTCATCCTGTTGGGAATGTCCTTCGGTTCGGACGGGATAGTCAAAATACCGTTCGATGATTTTTCCTTCACTGAGGACATATGTACGACAGCACTGATCTTCATCATGTTCTACGGCGGTTTCGGTACACGCTGGAAAGAGGCACGGCCGGTAGTGGTCAAGGCCAGCATCCTCTCCACCCTCGGTGTGGCCATGACGGCGGGTCTTACCGGACTGTTCTGCTACTATGTACTGAAAATGCCGGCGGCCTTCGGTTTCCTGATCGGAGCGGTGCTCAGCTCCACCGACGCGGCCTCGGTCTTTTCCATACTGCGTTCCCGCAAATTAGGTTTGAAATACAACACCGCATCCCTGCTGGAGATTGAGAGCGGAAGCAACGACCCCTGCTCCTACATGCTGACCGTCATCATGATGGCCGTAATCGAGGGCACGACCTCCGGAGGCAGGATAGCCTACATGATATTTGCCCAGATAGCCTACGGAGCGGCCATAGGCGCAGTGATTGCCATGGCTACCGTATGGCTGATGAAGCATTTCCGCTCGTCCACAGCCGGATTCGACACCCTGTTCATCCTGGCCGTAGCCATATTTTCCTATGCCATACCCAACCTGGTCGGCGGCAACGGCTACCTGAGCGCCTACATCGTCGGCATCGTCCTGGGCAACGCAAACATCCGAGGCAAGAAGTCCCTGGTACCGTTTTTCGACGGCCTGACCAACCTGATGCAGATCATCATTTTCTTCCTGTTAGGCCTGCTTTCGTTCCCCTCGCAGCTGCCCTCCATCGCCATCCCTGCCATACTCATAGCCCTGTTCATGACCATTATCGCCAGGCCACTGTCGGTATTCGCCATCATGGCCCCCTTCAAGAGCCGCTGGCGGCAGCAGGTGCTTGTATCCTTCGTAGGACTCAGAGGTGCGGCCTCAGTCGTATTCGCCATCATGGCCATGCCTGCGGCGCAGCAGCTCACCGGCAACCAGCATGACCTGTTCAACATAGTGCTGATGATAGTCCTGCTGTCCATATCCCTGCAGGGCTCGCTCATCCCGGCCGTAGCCCGCGGCCTGAAGATGACCTCAAGCGAGGAGGACATCCTCAAGACCTTCACCGACTACTCTGACAACATGGATGTGAGTTTCGTACAGATGGACATCTCCGAGAAGGACTCCTGGAACGGCAAGGTCATCAAGGACCTGCCCATACCGCACGACACTCTCGTAGCCGCCATCCTGCGCGACGGCAAGGCAATAATCCCAAGCGGCAGGACCAAGATACTGCCCGGTGACAAGGTCATCATGAGTGCCCGCGACTTCGAGGACGAGAACATCATGCAGCTCTCCGAGAGACGGATAGAACGGGGCAGTGAGTGGATAGGCAAGAAAGTCTTCCAGTACTCGCCGGACAGCAACGAGCTGATAGTGCTCATCAAGAGAGGCAACCGGGCCATCATTCCCCGAGGCAATACCGTCATACACAAGAACGACGTGATGGTCATCAACAAGATCCGCCGCGAGTCCCTCCAGACCGACCCCGCTCAGAGACAATAGACATACACATCATACATTATGGAAAAAGCAAAAGTTTATTTCACTGACCTGCACACCTCCACCCGCCTTCCCTTAGTGGAGAAAATGAAAGCCGTGGCCAAGGCCGCCGGCATCGAGAAGATCGACTTCAAGGACAAGTTCGTCGCCATCAAGATGCACTTCGGAGAGCCGGGCAACCTCGCCTTCCTGAGACCCAACTATGCCGCCGGCATGGCCGACTTGGTACGCTCCTTAGGAGGAAAGCCCTATCTTACTGACGCCAACACACTCTACTCCGGCGGCCGTTCCAACGCGGTGGACCACCTCGAGAGTGCCTGCCGCAACGGCTTCAACCGCCTCAGCGCGGGCTGCGACGTGATCATCGCCGACGGTGTCAAGGGCACTGACTGCCGCGAGCTTCCGATAGAGGGCGGCACCTACTGCAAGACCGCCAAGATCGGTACTGCCATCGCTGACTCCGATGTGCTCATCGCTCTCTCGCATTTCAAGGGGCACGAGCAGACCGGATTCGGAGGAGCCCTCAAAAACATGGGCATGGGCTGTGCCAGTGTGGCCGGCAAGCTGGAACTGCACTCTTCTTCAAAGCCCATAGTCAAGGTCGAGAACTGCCGCTGCTGCGGCATCTGCGTGAAGCACTGTGCCCATGATGCGATACATATCGAGACTGTAGAAGGCACAAATCATGCAGGCAAACATACCGCCGCCGTCATCGACTATTCGAAATGCGTAGGCTGCGGTCAGTGCGTTGCCCTCTGCCAGTACGAGTCCGCCGTGCTGAAGGACTGGGACACATCCGAGACCCTCAACGGCAAGATAGCCGAATACACCAAGGCTATCGTAACCGGCCGTCCCTGCTTCTATATCAACCTGATCGTCAATGTATCGCCCGAGTGCGACTGCTGGAACCACAATGACGCGGCCATAGTGCCCGACCTCGGCATCGCCGCCTCCTTCGACCCCGTGGCCCTCGACCAGGCCTGCGCCGACATGGTGATGGCCGCTCCTGCCCTACCTGGCAGCAAATTAGAAAAGACCCATCCGCACGAGCATCTCTGCGGTGAGGACAAATTCCACATCCTGCACCCCGACACCAACTGGCAGTTCGGCCTCGAGCACGCCGAGCGCATCGGCATCGGCACCCGTCAGTACGAGCTCATCACCATCTGATGAGCGGTGCGGTGAAAATAAATTCGGTGAAGGCTTGGGTGCTGGCGGCCAGGCCGAAGACGCTGGCCGGAGCAGCCGCGCCAGTAATCATGGGCGGAGCCTGCGCGTGGATGCAGCTGAGCAGCAACGGAAACGATGCAATAGTGACATTCGACTGGGCGGCATTCACACTGTGTATGCTCTTCGCCTGGATAATGCAGATTGACGCTAACTTCGTAAATGACTATTTTGACTTCAAGAAAGGCGGTGATACCGAGCAGCGTTTAGGGCCGAAACGGGCCTGCACCCAGGGATGGATCAGTCCGAAAGCCATGAAGACCGGCATTGCGGCCACGACACTGCTGGCCTGCGCCGCCGGAGTTCCCCTGATATGGACAGGCGGCCCGTGGATGCTGGCTGTCGGTGCGGCCTGCGTAGTGTTCTGCTTCCTCTACACCACGAAGTTCTCCCGTCTTGGACTGGGCGACCTGCTTGTGCTGGTGTTCTTCGGCATTGTCCCGGTGGGATTCACATTCTACCTTCAGACCGGAGTATGGACCATAGAGGCTACTCTTGCCGGAATAGGCTGCGGCCTGGCCGTGGACTGCCTGCTGATGGTCAACAACTACCGCGACAGGAAAGAGGATGCCGGACAAGGCAAAAAGACCATAGTCGTGCGTTTAGGCGGACGCTGGGCCATCATCCTGTACTACATGCTCGGCCTGGCCGCCACACTGCTAACCGGAGCCGCCGTCGCCCTTTCCAAACCGGCATGGCACGCCGCCCCCCTGCTTCTGTACGCAGCTCTTCATCTGGCCACAGCCCGCCGTATGGCCGTCACGGACGGATCCGCCCTCAACCCCTTTCTCGGCAAGACTTCCCGCAATTTTCTCCTGCTGGCCCTGATGTCCGTTTTTTGTGCTCTGATGTAAACTGGCTGTCAAAAAGGTATAATTTTTGCATACTAACGGCAATTTAATCTATATTTGTGCCGTTATGCAGATTAATATCCCGACAGAGAAACTGACCCGGACAAGCCGGAGGATGGCCGTTAGAATCAGAAAAATTCGAAAACTTCCCAAATGGATTTGGTATCTCATACTCGCATTGGTGGTCGCCGGTGCCACGCTATGGATAATCCTGACATGGCCGGAACCGCCCGTGCCCGAATATCCGATAGTGGAAGCACAGCCGGTAGTTATCGATGATGTAGAGATATACGGAGACTACGCCGGCAGGATCAGCGCACAGCAGTTCGTGGAGATACGCGCCCGTGTCGAGGGCTATCTTGAAGAGATGCTCTTTGAAGAGGGTACCTACATCAAGAAAGGCCAGATACTGTTTATCATAGACCCGAAACCCTACCAAGCCGACATGGAGAGGGCCAAGGCCCAGCTCAACAAGAACAAGGCCCTGGAGCTGAAGGCCGAGCGCGACCTTGAGCGTATCCGTCCGCTGTTCGAGCAGAATGCCGCCAGCCGTCTGGACTTAGACAACGCCATAGCCGCATACGAGAGCGCGAAAGCTGAGGTGGTCATGAGCGAGGCCGACCTGACTCAGGCCGAGATAGCCTTAGGATACACCACAGTCCGTTCTCCCATATCGGGATACATCAGTGAAAGTTATGTGGACTTGGGAACTCTTGTAGGTCCCGGCGGCCAGTCACTTTTAGCCACGATGGTCAAGAGCGACACAGTGCAGGTGGATTTCAGCATGACCAGTCTGGACTACCTCAAGAGCCGCGAGAGAAATGTCAACTTAGGTCAGCAGGATACCGCCCGCAACTGGAACCCGTATGTGACCATCACTTTAGCGGACAACTCCGAATACCCGATGAAGGGATTCGTGGACTTCGCAGATCCTCAGGTAGACCCCAACACCGGTACATTCTCGGTACGCGCCGAGATGGCCAACCCGGACCACATACTCCTTCCCGGCCAGATGACCAAGGTGCGCCTGCTGCTGGATGTACGCGAGGACGCCATCATCGTGCCGACCAAGGCTCTGGTCATTGAAAAAGGCGGTGCATACGTCTATGCCTGCCGCAGGGACAGCGTGGTGGAGAAGAGATTTATCGAGCTGGGCCCCGAGATAGGCAACAATGTGGTGGTAGAGCGCGGACTCGGCCCGGATGAGAGGATTATCGTCGAGGGCTTCCACAAGCTCAGTCACGGCATCAAGGTCGCACCCATCATAGTGGCGCCCGAGCCGGTATCCGCCGGACAGGACAGCGATGGCAGATATTCATTGGGAGCGGACAGTGTATCCGCAGCCGTGTCAGCAGATACGACCGGCCATCCCATACCGGCCGACAGTGCCGCCGTCTTGACAGATTCCACCAATAAAGTGACCGCAGAGGATGAAAAGTGATTTCTTCATAGACCGGCCGATATTCTCCACGGTCATCTCCATAGTCATAGTGCTGGTGGGTCTCATCGGCCTCTTCCTGCTGCCTGTGGACCAGTACCCGGAAATCGTCCCCCCGGTAGTGCAGGTCTCTGCATCCTATCCAGGAGCTGACGCTGAGACCGTATCCCAGGCCGTAGCCACCCCCATCGAGCAGGAGCTCAACGGTACCCCCGGTATGCTCTATATGGACTCCAGGAGCACCAACACCGGTTCTTTTACCGTCACGATTACATTTGACATAGACACCGACCCCGACTTAGCGGCCGTAGAGATACAGAACAGAGTGAAGCAGGCCGAGGCCCGACTTCCGGCCGAGGTGATCCAGAACGGCATCTCGGTGGACAAGCAGGCCTCCAACAAGCTGATGACCATCACCCTGCTGTCCAATGACCCCAAGTTCGACGAGGTGTATCTGAGTAACTACGCGACCCTCAATGTACTTGACATGCTCCGCCGTATCCCGGGAGTAGGCCGCGTGTCCAATGTCGGCAGCCGCTACTATGGTATGCAGATATGGGTACAGCCTGAGAGGCTGGCCAGTCTCGGACTGACAGTACAGGACATCCAGAAAGCCCTGAAAGAGCAGAACCGCGAGTCCGCCGCCGGTGTCCTCGGCCAGCAGCCCATGAACGGAGTGGATGTGACCGTGCCTATCGTGGCTCAAGGCCGTCTATCCACTGTGAGCGAGTTCGAGGACATAGTCCTCAGGGCCAACCCGGACGGTTCCATCATCCGTCTGCGCGATGTGGCCCGCGTATCGCTTGAAGCCCAGTCCTACAACACCGAGAGCGGTATCAACGGCGGCAATGCCGCAGTGATGGACATCCGTATGCTTCCCGGCATGAACGCCATGGAGGTGTCCGAGTCCGTCAAGAAGGCCATGGACGAGATCAGCCGCAACTTCCCGGAAGGTATCTCCTATATGATACCCTTCGACATGACCGAGTACATCTCCCAGTCCATCCACGAGGTGTACAAGACCCTCTTCGAGGCCCTCTTCCTCGTGATACTGGTGGTGTTCCTCTCCCTGCAGAGCTGGAGAGCGACCCTCATCCCGGCCATCGCCGTGCCTATATCCCTTATCGGTACCTTCGGCGTGATGCTCATATTCGGATTCTCCCTCAACACACTGACCCTCCTCGGCCTTGTACTGGCGATAGGTACGGTCGTGGATGACGCGATAGTGGTGGTCGAGAACGTGGACCGCATCATGAACGAGGAGAAGCTGTCGGCCTACGAAGCCACCAAGAAAGCCATGAACGGCCTGGGCAGCGCGCTGATAGCCATGTCACTGGTGCTCTGCGCCGTATTTATCCCCGTGAGCTTCCTCTCCGGCATCACCGGAGCCCTCTACCGCCAGTTTACGATTACCATCGCTGTATCCGTCATCATATCCACTGTCGTGGCCCTGACCATGAGCCCCGTGATGTGCGCCCAGTTCCTCAAACCCAAGAAAGAGGGAGAAGAGGAGAAGAAGAACTTTATCTTCCGCGCCATCAACCGCTGGCTAGGCAAGGGACAGGCAGTGTACATCCGCGCCATACGCAGCTTCCTGGGCCACTCCAAGCGGTCCTTCGCCGCATTCGGCATAGGCCTTGTCGGTATCTGGGCCATGGCCCAGCTCGTGCCCCAGAGCTTCCTGCCGCAGGAGGACCAGGGATATTTCACCGTAGAGTTCGAGCTGCCCGAGGGCGCTACCCTCGAAAGGACCCGTGAGATCAATGACCGGGCGATGGCATGGCTGCTGGAGCAGCCGGACGTGCGCTATGTACTCAATGTCACCGGCTCCAGCCCCCGCGTCGGCACCAACCAGTCCCGCAGCCAGATGACCGTGATCATGAAACCTTGGGAAGAACGCGAGAATCCGGACCTGCCCGCCTTCATGTCCGAGGTGATGGACGAGTTTACCCAATATCCGGAAAGCAAGGTCTATCTTAGTACGCCTCCCGTCATACCGGGCTTAGGCACCTCCGGAGGTTTCGAGATGGCTCTGGAGGCTCGTGGTGACCTTACATACGAGGAACTGCAGAGAGCATCGGACACACTGGTCTACTATGCCTCACAGCGCAAGGAGCTGACCCGAGTGAGCAGCTCTATGCAGGGCGACATACCCAAGCTGTACTACGATGTGGACCGTGACAGGGCCAAGCTTCTGGGCGTATCGGTATCGGATCTGTTCACCACGATGAAAGCCTTTACCGGTTCTGTCTATGTCAACGACTTCAACCTCTTCAACCGCGTTTACCGCGTCTACATCCAGGCCGAGGAACCCTACCGCCGCTGGCGCGACAACATGAACATGTATTTCGTGCGCGGCAACGGAGGAGCCATGATACCAGTGACATCCATAGGTACGACCGAGTACACCACCGGTCCCGGCACCATAAAGCGTTTCAACATGTACTACGCAGCCACCATCACCGGTGAGGCAGCCCACGGCTACAGCTCCGGTCAGGCCATGGACATCATGGAAGAGATAGTGCGCGAGAAACTGCCGGCCAATGTAGGCATCGAGTGGAGCGGCCTATCCTACCAGGAGAAGCAGCAGAGCGGTCAGACAGGACTCGTCCTGGCCCTCGCCTTCCTCTTCGTCTTCCTCTTCTTGGCCGCCCAGTACGAAAGCTGGTCGGTGCCCATAGCCGTCATCCTTTCCCTGCCCGTGGCCTGCATAGGTGCATTCCTGTCGATTACAGTCTTAGGCATGGAAAACAATGTCTACTTCCAGATCGGACTTGTGATGCTGATCGGAGTGGCCGCCAAGAACGCGATTCTGATCGTAGAGTTCGCAAAGGACGAGGTAGCCAAGGGCAAGGACATCGTCGAAGCCGCCATCACAGCCTCCGAGCTGCGCTTCAGGCCCATCGTAATGACCTCCCTGACCTTCATTCTCGGTATGCTGCCACTGGTGCTCGCCTCCGGTCCAGGCTCTGCCAGCCGTCAGGGCATCGGTGTATGCGTGTTCTTCGGAATGATTGCAGCCACCACTTTGGGAATAGTATTCGTACCGTTCTTCTTCGTCTGGATATACCGGCTCAAGGAAAGGTTCGCAAATAGGAAAAAGAGAAGATTGAAAGCATGAGACATACTATAAGACATATATCGACGGTACTGGCACTGGCCGCAGCCATTGTGCTTCTGCAGGGATGCGGAGCCGCAGTACGCAAATGCGTGGATCCGCAGATAGAGATACCTCAGACCATTATCCCCGGAGAGGAAGCGGACTCGCTGTGCCTGGCCGATTTGGAATGGTCCGAGATATTCTCCGACCCCCTGCTCAAGGACCTCATCGGCAAGACTCTGGAGCACAACAGAGACATGCTTACCGCCTCGGCGCGCGTACGTGAGCTGGAGCGGCTTCACAGGGTAGCCCGCGCCGAACAGTTCCCCTCGTTCAGGGCCAGAGCCAACATGGAGCAGGAGAATTATCAGTACACTGACGCCGCTCCGTATAAGGACAACGAGTTCGGACTCAAAGCCGCCGTTTCGTGGGAGATAGACATCTTCGGCCGCCTGCGCTGGGCCAACCGCGCCGCCATGGCCGAGTACCTTTCCTCCATCGAGTCGCAGAGGGCCATGCAGATGACCCTCGTGGCCGCAGTCGCTACAGCATACTTTGAGCTCACTGCCCTGGACAACGAGCTGGACATCGTCCTCCGTACCTTAGATACCAGGCGCGAGAGCGTCCGTCAGGCCAAGCTCCGCTTCGACGGCGGTCTGACCACCGAGATCCCCTACCAGCAGGCCCAGGTGGAGTACGCGAGCACGGCATCCCTGGTGCCTGACCTGCAGAGGGACATCGCCCTAAAGGAACACGAGATATCCCTGCTGGCCGGAGAGTTTCCGTCAGCCGTGGAACGCTCGCTGCTCAACACCCACGACCAGTTCCCCGACCTGATGCACGTGGGAGTACCCTCCGACCTGCTTCAGCGCAGGCCCGACCTGATGGCCGCCAAGCAGGACCTTAAGGCCGCCATGAGCGAGGTCGGCGTGGCATGGGCCGAGAGATTCCCCAGCCTGTCCATCTCCTTCGCCGCCGGCGTAGAGAACAACACCTTCACCAGCTTCTTCACCGGGCCTTACTGGTATCCTATCATGAGCCTGACCTCACCGCTCTTCGCTTTCGGCAAGAACAGGGCTAGGTATCAGGCCGCCATCGAGGCATACAACCAGGAACGCTACCAGTACGAGCAGAAGATTCTAGAGGTGTTCAAGGAAGTCAATGACGCCGTCACATCCTACCGCTCGGCCCGTGAGAAAGTCACCCTGATGGGCAACCTCAAGGACGCCTCCCGCAAGTATGTGGAGCTGGCCCTCTTCCAGTACCAGAACGGCTACATCAGCTACATCGACGTGCTTGATGCCCAGCGTAGCTACTTCAACTCCGAGATTGACTACTCCAACTCCGTCCGTGACGAGTTCCTGGCCATCATCGACCTCTACAAGGCCCTCGGCGGCGGCTGGTCCGTCCCCAGCGACGAAGAGGCCGAAGCCACCGCTGACACCGCCAAGACCGCCTCAAAAAAGACCGGCAAATAACTCCCCTCCGGGAAATCGATTTCACAGAATCCTAAGCACTTCTCCGAATGAATCCGTGCTGCCGGCTCTCCTGCTATTGCAGCGTTGAAGGCAAGCGGTCGAAAAGACTCACAGCACCCACTCAGCCCAGCCGGATTCCACCATTGTGGCAAAATAGAAGGACTTTATATATGCATGACTATGCAAATATTGTTGACTGTCACAGCTGCCCTTTTCGGCCCTAATTCTGTCAAGCGGCGCAAAGGCGCTGTCTATAGTTACTGCCGGATGCGCCAGCGGCCGCCTTTGTCGGGACCGATGCGTTCGAGGATGCCGTCGGCCTTGAGACGGGCGATCTGCTTTTCCACCGCCTTGGGAGTAATGCCTATCCGCCGAGCGAGAGCCGCCATCGTCAAAGCACCGTCCTCGGATAGCAGCGCAATTATTTTCTCCCTACTTCCAGTCTTTTTCTCCCTACCATTTGCGGCTTTCTCCCTACTTTCGCTATCATCTCCCAACGACTCACAATACACCTTTATATCGTCAGTCAGATTTCTGACCATCACAGCGGTCATGAAATCCCGGAATATATTCAGATCCTCGCTTTCTCTGGTAGCGACCAATGCCTTTATATATTCCTCTCTGTCCTCTTTCAGGATCTTGGCCGGAATCAACCCGAACTCAAATTGCAACTGGTTCATAAGCAACCTGGCCATCCTGCCGTTGCCGTCCGCCCATGGATGAATAGTGACCAGACGGTAATGAGCGTCAAAACTGATTTCGTACAGCCGGGAAATACTTTTAGCGGAGTATCCGGCACGCTCCTCATTCAACCATGCGCATAGCTCAGAGAGCCTGGCCGGAACTTTATTGTAGCTCATGTAGGATTTACCTCCGACACCGGCCGTGACATTGAGCAGACGAAGCTCGCCTTTGGCCGATGAAAAATCTCCCAATGCTGTCCGGTATTCTTTCCCCGTATTCTTCATGACCAAGGCGGACAGTTCCTTGAGCATATCCACAGTAACAGGCACATGAGCTTTTGCCAACTGCAGTGACTTCTCATACGCAGACTTCAGGTCCAGATTCATATTCTGTTCCTCAAGGCTTTTCCCTTTCAGGCTAACCCCCTGGTCAAACATTATCTGGTTCTCAATCTCGGTAATCGTCGAGCCCTCTATGGCCGTTGAATGCGTAATGATAGAGTACAGATAGAATTTGCCGTAATCTATCTGACTCTCTATTCCCAATTCCCTATATCCGAACACCAGCCTTTCAAGTTCCGTCTTCATAATTCCTGATTTTATCGGCAAAGATAAAGTTTTCTCCCTACCAACGCATCTTTTTCTCCCTACCATCTGCGGCTTTCCCCTTACTTGCCTGCGATTCTCACCTACTGCAATGTGTTTAGACATCTAAAAAGATGTTCCGCAAAAAAGGTGCGCCGTAACGGGATTTTCCGTAAGTTTGTAGGTTGAAATAAGTAAATGGATATGGTACAGTTCAAGGACAGGACCCTGCTGATTACGGGCGGGGGCACGGGCATAGGCGAGGCCATCGCCTATCAGTTCGCACAGAGAGGGACAAATGTCATCCTGACCGGTCTCGGCGAGGAACAGCTTAAGAAGGTGGA
>DXAT01000050.1 GCA_019116965.1 Candidatus Coprenecus pullistercoris | reverse complement strand
AGCTTGTACAGGCACATCAGGGCATCCGAGATGCGGAACTTGGAGAAATGGTCGGCGACGACGGCTATCTCCCGGTTCAGCTTGTAGGCGAACCACCTGACGGCCAGAGTGGCATGTTCCGGAGCCTCTATGGAGCAATCCACGCTCCAGCCCTTGACTAAGCGGTAGGCGTTCCATATCTTATTGCAGAAATTGCGGCCCTGCTCCACCTGAGACTCGTCGAAAAGGATGTCGTTGCCGGCGGCGGTGCAGAGCAGCATGCCGATGCGGACTCCGTCAGCGCCGTAGTCGTCAATCAGCTTCAGGGGGTCGGGCGAGTTGCCTAAGGTCTTGGACATCTTGCGGCCCAGCTTGTCGCGGACGATACCGGTGAAGTACACATTGCGGAAAGGCACCTTGCCCATGAACTCATTACCGGCCATGACCATCCTGGCTACCCAAAAGAATATGATATCCGGGCCGGTCACTAAGTCGTTGGTCGGATAATAGTAAGCTAAGTCGGCGTTCGGGGCCTTGTCCGGGCAGCCCGGCTTTGCCGGGTCGAATACCGAGATGGGCCATAACCATGACGAGAACCAGGTATCCAGCACATCCTCGTCGCGCCTGAGATCGGCAGCTGTAACCGAAGGGTCGAGCTGCTGAGCGGCCTTCAGGGCCTCCTCGGGAGTGGCCTCGACCACATAGCGGCCGTCGGGCAGGTAGTATGCGGGTATCTGCTGTCCCCACCACAGCTGGCGGGAGATGCACCAGTCGCGGGTATTCTCCATCCAGTGACGGTAGGTATTGCGGTATTTGTCTGGAATGAGTTTAATCTCACCGTTCTCCACCCGGGCCAGGGCAGCCTTGGAAAGTTCCTCCATCCTGATGAACCACTGCATGGAGAGCTTGGGTTCGATGACTGCGTCGGTCCTCTCGGAGTGTCCCACGGGCGAAAGGTAGTCCTCCTCCTTCTCAAGCTGTCCTGCCTCGGCCAGCATCTTGACTATCTTCTTGCGGGCCACAAAGCGGTCCTCTCCGACGATGATCACGGCCTTCTCGTTGAGCCTTCCGTGGTCGTCGATGATGTCGAGCACCGGCAGGTTGCGGCGCAGGCCTATCTCGTAGTCGTTCACATCGTGGGCCGGGGTCACCTTCAGGCAGCCGGTACCGAAGTCCATGGTCACATAGGAGTCCTCGATGATGGGTATCTCGCGGTTGATCAAAGGAATCAGTATCTTCTTGCCGCGCAGGTGGTTATACCTCGGGTCCTCGGGGTTGATGCAGACGGCGGCGTCGGCCATGATGGTCTCGGGACGGGTGGTGGCGATGACGATGTAGTCATCAGTGGGGTAGCCGGCTCCGTCGGACACCTTGTAGCGCAGGTAGTAGAGCTTGGACTTGGTCTCCTTGTGGATCACCTCGTCGTCGCTCACGGCGGTCAGGGCCTGGGGATCCCAGTTGACCATCCTCACGCCACGGTAGATATAGCCTTTTTTGTAAAAATATACGAATGTATTGATAACCGCCTCGCTCAGGGCCGGGTCCATAGTGAATCTGGTGCGGTCCCAGTCGCAGGAGGCACCGAGCTTCTTGAGCTGTTCGAGGATGATGCCGCCGTGCTTCTCCTTCCACTCCCAGGCGTGTTTCATGAACTCCTCCCGGGTCAGGGACGACTTGTCGATGCCCTGTTCCTTGAGCTTGGCAACCACCTTGGCCTCGGTGGCTATCGAAGCGTGGTCAGTACCGGGCACCCAGCAGGCGTTCTTGCCCTGCATGCGGGCGCGGCGCACCAGCACGTCCTGTATAGTATTGTTGAGCATGTGGCCCATATGCAGCACACCCGTCACATTGGGGGGCGGAATCACGACCGTATAAGGCTCACGGCCATCAGGCTCGGAATGGAAAAACTTATTTCTCAACCAGTAAGAATACCACTTCTCCTCCACCTCGGAGGGACTGTATTTCGCAGACAATTCCATATTCACAAATTTTAACCTGCAAATATAATGTTAATTTAGCACACTCCCACAACAAATAAAAAAGGAGCGCATCCATACGAATGCACCCCTATGAATCAAATGCAAATACGACGGACCTTAGAATGCCAGTATGAATCTGGTAACATCATTGATGAGTCCGACTGTAGAAGCCTTGGGCTCAGTTGTCATCACCGAGATATAATCCGACACACCCAATCCATACACATAATGATTAGACTCCTTAGGATAAGGATACTCGCAACATGTAATATAAAATGCCATATCCAATGGATTCCCATCCGTGTCCACTCCACGGACAGAGGCCAGGGCCTGAGCTCCCTCTATCCCCTCCAGCCTCTCGTTTATCATGTACATATTATTCAGATCCCGAAGTTCATATGAAGTATAATCACCCAGTGTTGTGAAATCAGACTCTGCCTCCTCCGAGAACATTATCAGTAGCTCCATAGCAGAGGGAATATACCAGTCACTCGTATTGGAAGGAGCCGGCACTGCCTTACGGTAATCCGAGCAGTCCTCAGCCACATTGATCGGCCACTGCTTATTGCCTGGCTGACGGTTGAACTCAATCAGTCCCGCGGTATTGTTATACCCCCTTTTCAAAGTCTCGTACTTTGTATAATCAGGCGAATTCGCCGTCAGTATCCCCTCATACTCTGTATTCTTCTCAATCCATGGGGACACATAGCCATTGTATAGATTAAGCATATTCGGATCGCTCTTATATGCCTTATAATTGCGCTGCCACGATGTAAGTTTCTCACCGTTGACGGCGCATACCAGACCGTGCGTGCAGTCAGGATGTTCCCTCTTGAGAGAAGGATCGTCCTCGGTCGGGTCTCCGGTCCAGAATACGATACCTATCACCTCCTTGTCCGTAGCCAGATCCGTAGACCATGTGCCGTCAGAGTAGAAGTAGTCCCCCACTTCCGGATCTGCAAGCTGTACCTTTGCCTTGACTCTTACCGAAGCGACTGCCGAAACATCGGCTACAGCGGCGGTAATGGAGGCGTTGCCCTCCTTGACCGCAGTCACAAGACCGTCCTGTGAGACAGTCGCCACCGACTCGTCAGATGAGCTCCATACTACAGTATACCCTGTAACATCCTCGGGTTCGGCCAAAGCTTTAAGCTGACCGGTCTGACCTACAGTAAGTTCTAAAGTACCGGGATCGATAGTAATGCTTTCCACGCCCGGATTGACCCCAGTGGTATCTCCGCCTGGAGTTACCTGTGTCGTGTCACTGGGATTGTCGGGGCCGTTGTCAGGCACATTCCTGTCGCAGGAAGAAATCGCCCATGCCGCGCATAGTACGGCCATCATCCAAAAAATTTTTTTCATTCCGTTAACTGCAATAATGATTGTCGTTTATAAAATTTTCGCGAATGTACTGTTTTTTTATTTATTTTTGTACGCATCAATAAAAAAATCGACAATAAAAAGACAATTAATATGGACAACCAGCCTCAGAAGAAAGAAATCGGCATAGAGCTGAGCAAAGAAACAGCAGCCGGCAACTATTCAAACCTCGCCATCATAACCCACTCCAACAGCGAATTCTTCATTGACTTCGCCAGACTAACGCCCGGAGTGCCCAAAGCCCAGGTGGTAAGCCGCATCATCATGACTCCGGAGCACATCAAAAGGCTGTATCTCGCCCTGCGCGACAACATCAACAAATATGAGAGTCAGAACGGAGAGATCAGACTTTCCACACCCAAGAACACCATTCCATTCGGATTCGGTCCCAATACCCCGGAGGCATAGCCGATGAGGCCCGACATATCGTTCATAGGAGCCGGAAATGTGGCTTTCCGGTTCTCATTGGCTTTACAGGAGAGAGGATATAGGGTTCCGCATATTTACAGCCGTACTGAAAAAAGCCTGGAGAGGCTCGTCAAAGCCCTGAGGGTGAACGGATGCGATACAGAACCGGCATGCAGGCTCAGTGACATGCTGTCCGACAGCCTTATCTTCATAGCCGTATCGGACGATGCCATTGCAGAAGTCGTTTCAGCACTGGCAGAAGCGCTGGCAGATACCGGCATGCGTCCTTCCGTAGTTCACACTTCAGGGGCCACCGACATCTCCGTCCTCAAGCCGCTGGCCGATATGGGGTGCCGCTGCGGAGTAGTCTATCCGCTCATGACCCTCAGCCGCAACAAGAATGTGGAGTTCAAGGATGTGCCCCTGCTGCTTGAGGCCATGTCGGAAGACCTTGCCCCCGTAATAGACAGTATAGCCTCCGACTTAGGCGGCGAGCATTATTTCTACACTTCGGAGCAACGGCTTAAAATGCATGTCGCGGCGGTATTCACCACAAACTTCGTCAATTACCTGCTCGGACTGGCATTCCCGATAGTCCAGCACGACCACCCTCTGCTGATTCCGGGGACGATTGAGGCAGTACGCAACGCATTCCTGCACACCCCTGCCTCCACCCTTACAGGACCCGCCCGCAGAGGAGACACGGCCACTATTCAGAAACACCTGGATATTCTCGACAAACTCGGACTGAAAGAGCAGGAGGAGATATACCGCCTGTTCACCGACAAGATTCTGAAAAAATACCATCACGACAAATAACAGACACAGATGCCCAACTACAACTACAAAGTCCGCCTCCACGACATCAAGGCATTTGCCTTCGATGTGGACGGAGTCATGACCGACGGCTCCATCATCTCCACCACCGACGGAGAACTTCTGCGCACTTTTGACTCCAAGGACGGATTCGGAATCAGGATGTGCTGTATGAAAGGATACCCGGTGGGAATCATCACCGGAGGATTCTCGAAGAGCACTTTCAACCGCTTTACCGGACTCGGCATACCGGAGGAAGACATCTGCCAGAAATCACGGGACAAAGTCCCCGACTTTCTGAGATTCTGCGATCGTCACGGCCTGAGACCGGAAGAAGTGGCCTATGCCGGGGATGACATACCCGACATCCCGGTACTCCGTGCCGCCGGACTCTCCGCCGCACCTGCCGACGCTGTCCCTGAAGTCAAGGATGTCTGCGACTATGTATCGCTTTTCAAAGGAGGGCACGGCTTTGTCCGCGACCTCATAGAGCAGGTACTCAAAGTACACGGAGACTGGAGTCTCGACACCGCACTTTTCGCCAAGAAATACTGAACGACACCATGCTGCTAAAAGACGCACTCTCAGGCCGGCGCATAGTGCTCGGCTCCGCATCTCCCCGGCGCAGGGAACTTTTAGCCGGGCTCGGACTCGAATTCACAGTAGAGGCCACCCCCGGTGCGCCCGAGACCTATTCCCCTGACTTATCCCCTGATGAGGTGCCCTCCGCACTGGCCGCCTCCAAATCAGAAGGCTTCCACCGCTTGCTGGAAGACGACGAGATACTCATCACCGCCGACACGGTCGTCATCTGCGGACCGGACATTCTCGGCAAACCGTCCGGCAGAGATGAAGCCGCACAGATGCTCCGGGAACTGTCAGGACGCGCGCACAGAGTAGTCACAGGAGTCTGCATCCGCGACACACGGCACCGCAGCATATTCTCCTGTACCTCGGAAGTGGAGTTCAAGACACTCACCGACGAAGAAATCAACTACTACATAGAGCGGTTCCGCCCTTTCGACAAGGCCGGCAGCTACGGTATTCAGGAATGGATCGGCTATATAGGAATAACCTCCATACGAGGATCTTACTTCAACATCGTAGGACTCCCCGTACAGAGGCTATACACCGCTCTGTCCGAATTTATCGGACTTTAATCATCTCCACAGGCTGCTGACGGACCTTATCCAAAGGCTCGACTGCATACTTTACTTTTCCGAAATCGATATCGCTCAAGTCAATGCAGCGGATAGTGCTGTTCCAGCAAGTACGCCAGTAGAACCTGAGTCCCTTAGTATCCGTAGCCGTTGTGAACTGAGTCGCTCCGGGAATATCCGTCGGCTCCTGTCCCTTCTGACGCTCCACCCCTATCGGTATGTCGAAGTTGTTCAGTATCAGGAAGCAGGACATCACGGTCTCCTCTGCTGTCGGATATTGTGGGGCCGTGGCCTGATAATAAGCGGCACGGACAAATCTCGAAGGAGGAGTCACATCGCCCGGTATTCCTATCATGCCGGTGCCTGCTCCGAAACGGCGCACCTCTGGCCATGCCGAGAAAGCATTGCCGTCGGCCTCTCCGAAAGCAAGGTTCACATAATTGTTAAGGTTGGTCACCTGCCATGGGAATCCAGGCGCATTGGTCAGCACCCCGACGGTATTCTCATAAAAATTGGTCTTGCCGTCCACTATCTCGATTACTATCTGCCGTCCCGACGGATCTCCCACCCTCCAATGACAGGTTCCTGCCTGGGGATAGAGCTTGGTGACGATAATATCGTCGAAATGGTCTATGACCTCCTGAACTGAGGTAAAATTGGCCAGTATCCAGCTCACCACCTGCATGTCGGGCACGGTACGGTCCACCTGCGTGGAATCATATTCCGGATACTGTCCGTAAGCCGGGAAGAAGAAAAGCCCGGCCGACAGGCCCTTCTCATTGAGTCCTTCAAGCACGAACTGATCCTGCTCCGCAGCCACACCTACATAACCGTATTTGCCCGTGAACACCAGTCCGGGGCCGCCGGCGGCAGTCAGGGCAGTATGCCTGAAACCACGGGGAACTATCACATAACGGCTCTGCAGGTCCGAGCCGCCCCACTCCGCCGTGCGGGCAAGCACATAGCTTCCGTCCCCGGCCTTAAATGATATTCCCGTACATGCCGACAAATCGGAAAAAGCAGCTGTCAAGGCCACCGCTGCTACAGCCGCCGCCCTGACAATGAATATTGACAATCTCATAACTTTGAATTTTTCTCAAATATAATAATTTTGCACCTAAAATGTTTGGAATATGGACAAAATATCGAGAAGGGGATTTTTGAAAATCACCGGAATAGCCGGAGCCGCCATGGTCATGGCCTCAGGATGCGTGCGCAAAAGTGACGAGACAGAAGAAGTCCCCAAAGGGCAGATGACTTACCGCCAGTTGTACGGCAGCCCTGACAGAGTTTCCATACTGGGCTACGGCTGCATGCGCTGGCCCGTGATACCGGCGCCGGACGGAGACGGCGAGCAGATTGACCAGGAAACGGTGAACCGGCTGGTTGACTACGCCATAGAGCATGGTGTCAATTATTTCGACACAGCACCTGTCTATGTGCAGGGCTGGTCCGAGAAATCCACCGGTATCGCTCTGAAACGCCATCCGAGAGAAAAAATCTTCATTGCTACCAAACTGTCCAACTTCTCCGACCACAGCCGGGAAGGATCCATGGCCATGTACCGGCAGTCATTCACCAACCTGCAGACCGACTACATCGACTACTATCTGCTGCACTCCTTAGGCAGCAGCATGGATGAGTTCCGTTCCCGCTATATTGACAACGGCATGCTGGAATTCCTTCTCGAGGAGCGCAAGGCCGGACGTATCCGCCATCTCGGCTGGTCATTCCACGGAAAGAAAGAGGTATTCGACCAGATTCTGGCCCTGCATGACAAATATCACTGGGACTTCGTTCAGATACAGCTCAACTATCTCGACTGGCGGCACGCTTCAGGACGCAATGTGGATGCCGAGTATCTGTACGGAGAGCTGGAGAGAAGACAGATTCCCGTGGTAATCATGGAACCGCTTCTCGGAGGCCGTCTGTCCAATGTGCCCGACCGTATCGCTGCCCGCCTGAAGGAACAGGACCCCGAGAGCAGCGTAGCATCATGGGCATTCAGATTCGCAGGTTCGCCTAAAGGCGTGATGTGCGTGCTCAGCGGCATGACCTATATGGAGCATCTGCAGGACAATATACGCACCTACTCCCCTCTCAGGCCCCTGACGCAGGATGATCTTGATTTTCTGGAGGAGACAGCCAGGCAGATGAGCGAATATCCGACTATCCCTTGCAACGACTGCAAATACTGTATGCCCTGCCCCTACGGCATCGACATACCCGCCATCCTGCTGCACTACAACAAATGCGTCAATGAAGGAAACCTCTCAGTAAGCAGCATGGATGAAAATTACCGGGAAGCACGCAAAGCTTTTCTGATAGGCTACGACCGCAGTGTACCCAAACTTCGCCAGGCCAGCCACTGCATCGGCTGCGGCCAGTGCGTGCCGCATTGTCCCCAGTCAATTAAAATACCCCAGGAGCTGCACCGCATAGACCGCTATGTGGAAAAACTAAAGCAGGGCACCCTTTAATAATAGGAAGCCCTGCTTTCATTTGTCATCTCGTTAGACGACGATGAGCTAATCCACCCATATCTCGTCGATAAAGATAAAACCCTCGCCGCCTGCTCCAAGATGCCATCCGGGGATGGTTCCGAAATTCTTGGCGAATATCTTCACATACCTCGCCTTGACCGGCTTGTCCAGCTTGAGTACGAAATCCTTGGTCTGGATGTTATAGTCACGCTCGTCCACGGTATTGTCCACACGGCCGACTGTCGTGAAATTCTTTCCGTCATCCGACACCGAATATTCCACATAACGGGGCATCCATATCCACGCACGTGCATCCTGGCAGTAGCCGGAGCCGACAAGCGACACCCTGCGTTCCTTGCGCAGGTCCACCACGGCCGTAAAGTCCGTAGCCTGGTAACCCTGCCATCCTCCTGTCTTCCAGTTGACGCTTCCCCTTATACCGTCAATCAGTCCGCGGGGCCCGCGTGCATTGTACTGAGGATTGTACTCATTCTCAGTATAGATGTCCATCTCGTCCTTCATCTTGTGGAAGACAGCCGTTATCTCAGGACTGCGGACACCATCGGGAGACTTGGCATATATGCTGACACGGGTAGTCTTGTCGAGGATGACGGGGCCATCGTATTTGTGATATAAACCGTTGCCTACCTTAATATACGCCGTATTGCCTGGTGTTCCGCTGTTCACACTTACAGAGAGCGTGTCCTCGAAGATATCTCCCGCTGACTCGAACCATGGATTGCGCACGAAATCCCCACATCCTCTGGTCATCGGCCTGTCCTCCACGGCTGCTCCGAAATCCTTGTCCGGCTCGGCTACAAGCGTAAGATCCAGCTCTCCGCCCTTGATGATGTCGGAGAAATTGACATAGCTCTTCGTATATTCCTTACCATCAAGAAGCACGGAGCTGATGTACTTGCAGTGGTCTATGCTGCCCTGGGGCTCGGACTTGATGAGGAACTTGTTTCCGTTCTCGAGATTAAGCACCACATTCTTGAATACCGGAGATGAAAGAACATACATATCGTTTCCGGGTGTGACGGGATAAAGTCCTATCGCACTCATCACATACCATGCAGACATCTGGCCGCAGTCGTCGTTGCCGCAAAGACCGTCAGGTGCGGAAGAATACAACTCGTCCAGAATATAGCGTACTTTCTCATATGTCTTCCAGGGCTTGCCCACATAGGCGTAAAGATAAGCTGTCTGATGGCTGGGCTCGTTACCGTGAGCGTACTGACCCACCAGACCGGTGATATCCACCTGCTTGCGTCCCTTGGTATTGGAATCGGCCGCAAACAGCGAGTCCAGCATGGCCTCGAATCCCTCGTCACCGCCGAGCAGGGCGATATGTCCGCTTATGTCATGAGGAGCGAAGAAACTGTACTGCCACGAATTGGCTTCCGTGTAATGGTTATTGACCTCATGCGGGTCGAAAGGAGTCACCCACGCCCCGTTGAGCACAGGCCTCATGAGCTTGGTGGCAGGATCCAGCACATTTATATAACTTGAGGAGTAGCGAAGATACTTGTCGCGGATATCGGCATATTTCTCATCGCCCGTCCTGTCATACAGCCAAGCGGCCACCTGGGATATGCACCAGTCGTCATAAGCGTACTCCACCGTCTTGGACACAGACTCATGCTCCTCCTCAGCAGGCACGATATTGCGCTCCCTGTAGAAACGGATTCCGAGCTCGTCCTTATTGGCCGTGGCCACCATAGCGTCGAGAAGTTCCGCAGCATATTCCTCTCCGATACCTTTTTCCAGAGCGTCTGCGATTATAGATACGGAGTTGTAGCCAATCATGCAGTTGGTCTCATAGCCGGCAAGCTCCCACATAGGCAGTTTTCCGCCCTCCTCGTAGATGCTCAGGAACGAGCGCAGGAAATCCTCGGTCCTTTCCCTCTCGATAAGAGCGAACATCGGATGCAGGGTGCGGAAAGTATCCCAGGTGGAGAATACAGTATAGCGGTCATACCCCTCGGCTTTGTGTATCTGCTTGTCCATGCCCCGGTATTCACCGTTTACATCGCTGTAGAGATTCGGAGCTATGGCTGTATGATACATGGCCGTGTAGAATGTCCTCAGACGCTCGCGGCTCTCTCCGCCGCCTCTTACGTCTATTTTGGACAGATAGGCCTCCCACAGGTCCTGGGAGGAAGCAAGCAGGGCCTCGAAATCGAAACTGTCCTCAGGTACGTCCGATAGCAGATTGAGTCTGGCATTGTCGGAAGAGACTGAGGATATGCCCACCTTGGCAAGCACCTGTTTTGTTCCCTCGGAGAAAACAATCAGCGCCCCCTCGTCTCCGAAAGGTCTGTAATCGGCGACCGGTTCTGAGAATTCGATATAGAAATGCACCATCTGGTCCTCTGACCATGATTTGGAACGACGGTATCCTGTGATGACGCTGTCCCCATGAAGCGCAATGGACGAGCCGAGAAGGTCATCCCTGTGCTGGAGGTCAATAATCATCATCGGCTGTCCGCTTCTATAGGTATAGCGGTGCATACCGGACCTGGGACCGGCTGTCATCTCGGCAAGTACATTCCAGCGGTCAAGCTCCACGGAGTAGTAGCCTGCCCGGGCCTCTTCTCTGCTGTGCGAGAACTCCGACTGATACAGTTCCCTGTTGAGAGAATCCGCATCATAGGCGGTCACCGGCATCATCAGCACATCTCCGTAATCAAGCACTCCGGTACCGCTCAGGTGCGTATGACTGAAACCGAAAATGATATTGTCAGAATAATGGTAGCCCGAGCATCCCTCCCATGTTCCTATACGGGTATCAGGACTGAGCTGCACCATGCCGAAAGGGGCAGTGGCTCCGGGGAAGGTATGTCCGGTGAAGTCTGTTCCAACCATCGGATCCACATAGTCTACAAGCCGTTGCTCGGTCTGACTGCAGGAGACAGCACCCACCGCAGCAACAACAAGTGCAAGATCAAGAAAAAATTTTTTCATTAATTTTAAAATTTATTTTGGTATTTAAAACAAATCATATACATTTGCAGTCCCAAAACGGAACGCTTCCTTAGCTCAGTTGGTAGAGCACGACACTCTTAATGTTGGGGTCCAGGGTTCGAGCCCCTGAGGGAGCACTGAAAAGCCACTGATTTCTCAGTGGTTTTTTGTTTTTCAGGAGGTCTTCTCCTATGCTTTGTTCAGGTATTTGTCGCAGCTCTGTCATTGCATTATATTAAAAGCATCGCAAATTTAATATAATTTCTCAAATCAACCAGCACAATAGACTGCCGGCAGTCGGGAAATATGCGAACCACCTGCAAAAGTATGTGCCGCCTTGGACGATCAGGATGACATATTCCATGAAAAAGCAGTCACAACGATAACTATAGGCACTGTGTGATTTTGCTACCTACCTATAATCAAAAGCTTACAGAAAGACAGTGTTCCTGCCGCACCCTAAAATATCGGTCAAAGTCTCGCATCAAAATAACAACTATCACATATTCAGCATATTGCATTTTCGAAGTACTTCTCTACTTACCGTTCCCTCGCCCGAGTACTACCATTCTGACAACGACTCATTTCAACAGATGTCCTACCCACTTGACAGTCAAGTGTAAGACCACAAATCAGCCCTCAATTCGGTCTGGTTGATAAAAATTCCTGATAAGAAAGACTCTGACCGCTAATTCATCCGATTCTTCACGCGAAGAACTTCACTTAGTTTATATTTGTATGTCCGCCCTCCCTGAAGCGAGCCTCTGATTTTTCCATTATCGCGCATCTTCTTGATTGACGCGCTGCACTTGCCGAGGATTTCAGCCGCCTCTTTTTGAGTGAGCCAGCGTTCCTTGATGCTCTCCAATATGGCTCTGTCTTCAGCGGATATCTGCTGCACACCTTCGATGATCTCTTTGATTTGATTAAGGATGTCAGCTATGTACAAGAGCAATTCCTCTATCTTAATCTTATCCATATCCGACCCTCCATCATTACACTGTCATTTTCTATAACAGCTTCATAATCTTCATTGAAACAAGTGAGGTCTTTTACAAACTTTACACCCCACCCGTAGATGACAAGTATCTCTTTTCTCATATTTTTATTATCTTTATGATTGAAAAATATTGTAAAAATAAAAAATTATCTACAAAACAAATTAAGAGAAATTTTATTAAAAATTCTTAATAATTATGGAAACAACTGTAAAAGAGAGGCTTATTCGATATATAAGTTATAAAGGTCTCAGTAAAAATAAGTTTGAGACTGCTTGTGGCTTTGGCTCGCGTTATGTCAGCAATATAAGAGTGTCTATTCCACCCGATAAAATCAAGATAATTTCTCTTAATTTTCCTGACCTTAATACGGGTTGGCTATTGACCGGAGAGGGTGAAATGCTGCGCGAGAACAGCCCGAAAACATCCGATTCCGCTTCTCTTCCCGAGACCGGTTACTCCGGTTCGGAGACACTGCTCATGCGGATTATAGAGGGTAAGGACGCGAAGATAGAGGAGCTGTCAAGGCGTATTGGGGAACTGGAGGCCGAGAACAGGCTTTTAAAGGAAAGGCATTTCCGAAATATGGATGTCTCGAATGCAGGCTCTGCCGTTGCAGGATAGTTGATTTGTTTAAGGTTGAGAAATTACATTGATGTATGTGGGCATGGACGCTACTGATACCTGTTGTCATTTTCTTTTCTTGTATTGGAATCGCCAATCTTCTAAACAACAGAGAAGAGAAAAGACTGAGAAAGAATAGAGCTGAGCAGGAAAAGGCTTATGAGGAATTTTGCGACAAACAACAAAACGAAGTAAGTAATGAGGCTATGGAGACTAAAAATAAAGTAACAGAAGAAAGACTCAGTGGGGAAAATTCCGATATAAAAATAACATACTTAATTGACAACAGTGTTTATCCTCCAATACATATTGCGCATATCGAAGATGCTCAAATTCATTATTATAGACCAATAAGAAGAATTAAGGTTATACGCAATGTTAATTTAGATTATGTCTTAAAAACAGCTGAGAATATAGTCAAAGAATGGGACAATGAGGACAAGCAGCATAAAATCATCTCGAATATGCAAGATTTGTCGGAGATGTGGGGGGATAATATAAAAGTCCAGTATTCATGGAATATAGTTGACGATTGTAGAAAAGGCATACATTTAACAGAATACTCAGCATTGATATCGGATAAGTTTATATGGGAGTATCGTCCCAGCAGGCGATATAGAGCTGTACATTCCTTTGACCTTAACGAATTAAATAATATGATAAAAGATATTGTTGCAGAACTTAACAATGAGGATGAGCGTCTAAAACAAGAATTTAATGAACAGAAAAGACAAGAGCAGGAAGAATTAAGAATCGCCAGAGAAGCAGCTGAAAAATTTAATAGAGCACTAAAATTGCCATCCTTAATTGAAAACAATGAAATTCTTAGGAATGTTCATCTGGGATTAAATACTGCAAACACCAACAATATGACAATCCAAGATTATTGCGAAAGTCTTTTACTTAAATCTGATTACTTGTTGAAATGGGATAAACAAGTTGACTCATCTATTCAAAATGATACACTAATCCTTGATTTTAGATTTCCATCAGTAGATGATTTCCCGACAATGTATGAGAGTAGAATTGTAAGAAATAAAGAAAAGATCGTGGAGATAGGTGAAAAAAAGACATATCAACTGTATGACAGCTTATTATATCAAATTACTTTAAGATGTTTACATGACATATTTGGCGATATGAATCTAACGCATATCAACCATTGTGTATTTAACGGATGGGTTGAATTTATGGATAGAGCTGTTGGGAAAAAGAAAAGTAATTATGTAATATCAATATCTGCAAATAGAAAGGATGTGCAAGACATAGATTTTTCAGAGGTTATACCAAAAATGTGTTTTAAAAGACTTAAGGGAATATCATGTGTAGAATTATATACCGCAACTCCTATCCAGCCAATTGTTAACTTAAATAAAAATGATAATAGGTTTGTGCAGAATGATTATAATATGGATGAAAAAATAGATGATTCAACAAATCTTGCCGCTATGCCATGGCAGGATTTCGAGTATCTGATAAGAGAACTTTTTGAAAGGGAGTTCAGCGGCAATGGAGGAGAAGTCAAGGTAACTCAAGCAAGTAGGGATGGAGGCGTGGATGCTGTTGCTTTTGACCCCGACCCTATTCGTGGAGGAAAGATTGTTATACAGGCCAAGCGATACACTAATGTAGTACCCGTATCTGCTGTAAGAGATTTGTACGGAACAGTTATAAATGAGGGGGCAAACTCCGGCATACTTGTTACCACCTCGGATTTTGGCAGTGATTCCTATGAATTTATCAAGGGTAAGCCGCTTAAATTGATGAACGGATCAAATCTTCTTTACCTAATGGAAAAGCATGGTAAACACGCAAGAATAGATATAAAAGAGGCTAAACAGATTAACGAACAATAATATCATGACCAACCGCGAGATACTGTACGCCCTCATCGACTACTACTGCGAGGGAGGAAAGCGCAGTCAGGTGGAGTTCGCCAAGAAGCTCGGCATAATGAAGCAGAGATTAGCCGGATAGCTTAACCGCGGCATGTTCGACCAATTTACAAGGTGCTTCTCTGCTTACCGTTCCTACGCTCCGTCGTATCACTTTCGGATTTATCCGATTTCACATACTTTTGCAGGTGCTCTCAGTCGGGAAATATGCGAACCACCTGCAAACCATCTTTGAAAACACATTAGTTATATCGAATAACTTTTTTGTTATCGCCTAAATCGGATTATTGAGAGGCAGATCCGTAACATCAGGATGACAAAATTTCCGAAATATGTGACACAGCGGACATACGCACGCAAATTGCATATACTGAGTAGTAACAGACAAAATTCTACATTATGGAAAATTTATTCGAAAGAGTGGCTGAGAAAGCCGGAAAGACTATCCGCCACTGGTGGCTCTACCTTCTTACAGGTATCCTGTCTATCGTTGCAGGCATCATCGTATTCTGCAACCCGATTGAAAGCTATCTTACCCTCAGTCTGATGTTCGGAATACTGATGCTTATATCCGGTGTTATCGAGCTGGTGGTCAGCGCAACGAGCCGGAATTACTTCACATCAAAGGGGTACAGCATCGTAAGCGGCATCCTCGATATCGTCATCGGTATATTCCTCTGCTGGAATCCCGGACTGACAATGATTGCCCTTCCCGTAATCCTCGGGGTATGGATGATGTTCAACAGCTTCACCATCATCGGCGTAGGAAGCGACATGGACTCGTTCCGCATCAAGGGCAGCGGCTGGATTATAGCCGGCGGCGTGATACTACTGCTTCTCTCGCTCGGTATCACATTCTGTCCTTTGACCATCGGCACAGCCTCGGTAGTCGCACTCACAGGCTCCGTTCTGATAGTTTTCGGCGCCATGGTCATCGCTCTGAGCCTGCGTCTGAGGCGCATCCACGAGCATTTCCGATTCCACGATGCCGAGGTAATAGAATAACAGACGAGCAACCGCAACTAAATACCCCTTGTTCAGAGCAGTCTGACAAGGGGTATTTCTTATATTGCAGTACGTACTGATTACTGTTACATGTAGACAATCTCGAAGTCGGGGTCGGGCATATCGTGGTCGAGAGGATAGATAGGACGCTCGAGACGCTTGTAAGGCAGCTGGAGCAGATCCTGATCCACACCGCCGCGGGTATGGGCCATCATCCAGTCACCGCTATGGCTGATCTCATAAAGTTCCTCAGTCAGATAACCGAGTTTGTTGACGATAATATCCACCTCATAGGGATCGATACCCACAGCCTCGTAATCCGCCTTGTAATGGTAGGGACTTCTCTCCTCACCTACTACGACGAGCATCGAACCAACCTTTATCACCACCTGGTCATTGACATCACGGTCGAGAATCTTGACCACTGTACCGTCAAGCATTACCGGAGGAGCGTAGCGGTCATCCACAGCCGCGCCCACCTTGCAGCGGACATGGCCTCCTTCTCCGACCTGCTTGGCCTGTGCCACCATCTCGGGGCCGGGGATAGCTGTGTATACTAAGGTCTTGCCGCCTTCTTTCCTGAACTCGGGACGGGCAAGCAGTTTCTCCAATGTCCAGGTCACATCACCGGCACCGCCCGCAGTAGGATTGTCGCCCATATCGCTGATGAAGTAAGGTTTCTTGTCGCTCTTAAGAGCCTTCTCAAGCACTTCCTCAAGCGAGGCAGTAGGAGCGACAAACTCGAAATCGTCACGCACAGACCAGAAGTGCTCGGCGAGCTGACGGGCTCCGTCGGTAACCTGTGCGCTGTCGTCACCTGTAACCACCACCACTCCGTGATTACGCGGCTCGTCAGCCCAGGGATATGACATCCAGATAGCCGCATCTATGACACCGTCCTGAGCCTCGATAGGCTCTATAGCGGCGTACAGCGACTTACCCGGCTCCACACGGGTCGATGTCTTCTCTCCGGGAAGCAGGATAGGCACCTTCACCCACGCCTTGTAGGCAGGCTTGCCCTTACCGCTTTCTATACGGTCCAGAAGATTGACGATAGCTCTCTCACGCGAGATGAACCTGTCCGTATGAGGCGCCATCCTATAGGAAGTAATAAGGTCCACTCCCCTGGCCAGTGTCGGAGACACGCAGCCGTGAGGGTCCATGGATGCGGAGATGAGCACATCGGGGCCTACCACCTCACGGATCCTGGTGATATAGTCTCCTTCAGGATCATCAAGTCCCTCCACGCTCATGGCTCCATGTATGTCGAGGAATATACCGTCATAGGGCATACCTTCCTTCAGCATACGCAGGGAGCGGTTGACAAGTGTGTCGTAGCAATCGCGTGTCACCATTCCTCCGGGAGTAGTCCAGGCCAGAATGGTGGGCACCCACTCGGCCCTGTTCAGAAGTTCGTCATTGTCCTGGAAAAACGGATATGAGGCGATGATGTCCTCTCCATAAAGGATAGGTTCGAACATATCCAGTGTCGTTCTTGCCGGAGAAAAGGTACTGCACTCAATACCGATTCCGACGATGGCCACGCGGGGCTTCTTCTCTACGCAGCCGCATACTGCCGCCAACGACAAGGCAACGAGCATTAATTTTGAAAAATATCTCATACAGTTTAATTTGTTGGTTAGTCCATTACTGCTGACGGCCATCCTCCAACAGCGCCTTTATAATGTCCATGACCGCTGCGAGATGTTCTCTGTCATAACCTGTCTCTGCATCCTGCACAATCCCGTCCCTGTCTATAAGGTAAGCTCTCGGAATAGTCTCGGATGCGAAAAGGGAATACACCTTCCGTTCAGGATCCGGATACAGAGGGAAAGGGAATTTCCGGGTGCTGTCAAATTCGGCCAGTTCCTCCTCCGTATGTTCCCGTCCCACAACTACCAAACGGAAATCCTCCTCGTTCTCAAACATCGGATACAAAGTATCGCGCAATGCCGCCAGTTTCTGCTGACAGGGAGGACACCATGTAGCGAAGAAGCACAGATATGTCACCTTGCCCTTAAGATCCGAACTGGAAAGCTCTCCGTAGGCTTCCGAACTCAGGGTAAAGTCAGGGAGAGTGTCACCTGCCTTTATCCTGTCCTGACTGCCGCTTCTGACACAGGATGCAAGCATCAGGCACACCGACAGAAACATTATAAGATTCCTTCTCATATCAGTGCTGTTTTTTTCAGTTTCAATTCCCTGGCCTTAAATGTATTGTACATCAGCGACACGATGGTCATGGGGCCGACTCCTCCGGGGACAGGCGTGATGTATGAACATTTGGGAGCTACAGAACTGAACTCCACATCTCCGAGAATGCGGTATCCTTTTGGATTGTCTGCCGGTACACGCGTTATACCTACATCTATAACCACAGCTCCCTCCTTGACCATATCCCCTTTCAGGAACTCGGGAACACCTATTGCCGCTATTATGATATCCGCACTGCGGGTATACTCCTCAATATTCTTAGTATGGCTATGGCACACCGTCACCGTACAGTCTCCCGGATATGACTTCCGCGAAAGCAGATTGGCCATGGGACGCCCGACGATATTGCTGCGTCCCATAATCACACAGTGCTTTCCTGATGTATCTATCTTGTAACGCTCCAGCAAAGTCAGTATTCCGAACGGGGTCGCCGGAAGAAAACCGTCCTCTCCCAGACTCATGCGGCCTACATTGACCGGATGGAAACCGTCGACATCCTTTTCCGGAGATACCGCATTGATTACTTTGTTCTCATCGATATGCTTCGGCAACGGCAGCTGGACTATGAAACCGTCCACTTCGTCATTATTGTTGAGTCCGTCTATCACTGACAGAAGTTCCGCCTCGGATATTGTATCTGGAAAAGTCAGCACAGTGGAATTGAAGCCCACAGCCTTGCAGGCCTTTTCCTTATTGGCCACATATGTCTTGCTGGCACCGTCATCGCCTACCAGTACGGCCGCCAGATGAGGAGGTCTCTCGCCGCGGGAAGTCATCCGCGCCACTTCCTCCGCAATCTCTCTTTTCACGGCTTCCGCCGTTTCCTTACCATTTAACAATATCATATCGGTACAAATTATCTTCTTCTCATATTTCTTATCGCGTTCCTGGCACCGCCTGAAGCCACGGTCCTCATGACTTTACGGGTTCCCTCGAACTGCTTCAGCAGACGGTTCACATCGGCGATCGTGGTACCGCTGCCGTCGGCAATCCTGCGCCTGCGGCTGCCGTTGATAACCTCAGGATTCTCCCTTTCGTAAGGCGTCATGGAGAGAATAATCGCCTCAACCCCCTTGAACGAGTTATTATCTATGTCCACATCCTTGAGAGCCTTGCCGACTCCCGGTATCATCGATGCCAAGTCCTTGATGTTGCCCATCTTCTTGATCTGCTGTATCTGCTGATAGAAATCCCAAAGATTGAACTGATTCTTGGCCAGTTTCTTGGCCAGTTTGCGGGCCTCCTGCTCATCATACTGTTCCTGGGCCTTCTCCACGAGAGAGACCACATCGCCCATACCGAGGATACGGTCGGCTATTCGGTCTGGATGGAATACATCGAGAGCCTCCATCTTCTCGCCGGAGCTTATGAACTTTATCGGTTTGCCTACCACAGCCTTGACTGACAGAGCCGCACCGCCACGGGTATCACCGTCCATCTTGGTAAGCACCACTCCGTCGAAGTCCAGGCGGTCATTGAACGCCTTGGCTGTCTCCACGGCATCCTGACCGGTCATGGCGTCAACCACAAACAAAGTCTCGGTCGGCTTCACAGCCTCCTTTATGGCTGCGATCTCGTCCATCATCTCCTCGTCCACAGCCAAGCGGCCGGCTGTATCTATGATGACAAGCGAATAACCCTCCTTCGAGGCATACGCTACGGCATTCCTTGCTATCTTCACCGGGTCCTTCACTCCGTCCTCCGAATACACAAACACATCTATCTGTCCTCCAAGCACTTTCAGCTGGTCGATAGCTGCCGGTCTGTACACATCCCCTGCCACCAACATCACCTTCAGCCCCCTCTTGCTCTTGCAGTTGAGAGCCAGCTTTCCGCTGAATGTCGTCTTACCTGATCCCTGAAGGCCGGCCACCAGCACGATTCCGGGCTTACCCTTTATATTGATGTCCGTCGCCGTGCTGCCCATCATGGCCACCAGCTCGTCATGGACGATCTTGATCATCATCTGGTCAGGACGGACAGCGGTCAGCACATTCTGGCCCATAGCCTTGGCTTTCACATCATTGCAGAAATCCTTGGCTATCCTGTAACTCACATCCGCATCCAGCAGCGCACGACGCACTTCCTTGAGGGTCTCAGCCACATTGATCTCCGTGATACGCCCCTGTCCCTTTATTATCTTGAACGACCGTTCTAACTTTTCGGTTAAATTCTCAAACATACCGTATGAATTTGTCTTTTGTTAAATAATCCGCAAATTTATTAAAAAATGGTTAGACACTGCGTCTAATTTTCTAAATTTGCGGCACGATTAAAAACAAGCAAAAATGGAAAGAGGACCTATTTCAAAATTCATCACTCATCATTACCGTCACTTCAACTCAGCCACACTCGTGGACGCAGCAAAGGCCTATGACGACCTGATGCAGCGCGGCGGCAAGATGATGCTGGCCATGGCCGGTGCCATGAGCACGGCCGAACTCGGTATCTCACTGGCAGAGATGATACGACAGGGCAAGTTCTCGATCGTATCCTGCTCAGCCAACAACCTCGAGGAGGACATCATGAACCTCGTCGCCCACTCCCACTACAAGAGAGTGCCCAACTACCGTGACCTCACTCCAGAGCAGGAGCATGAGCTCCTTGAGAATCACATGAACCGTGTGACCGACACCTGCATCCCCGAGGAGGAGGCATTCAGAAGACTCGAGCATCACCTCGTGGAAGTATGGAACGATATGAAAGCCAAAGGCGAGAGACTCTTCCCCTGGGAAGTAATCTACAGGCTCCTCAGAAGCGGCGTTCTCGAGCAGTACTACGAGATCGACCCCAAGGACAGCTGGGTTCTGGCCGCCTGCGAGAAGAACATCCCCATCGTAGTGCCCGCATGGGAGGACTGCACCACTGCCAACATATTCACAGCACACTGTATCAGAGGTGAGTTCGACACCAATATGATAAAGAACGGCATCGAGACCATGATCTATCTCACCGAATGGTACAGGGCCAACTCTGGCGGCGCCGGTGTGGGCTTCTTCCAGATCGGAGGAGGTACGGCAGGTGACTTCCCCATCTGCGTAGTGCCCATGATGGCCCAGGATCTCGAGTGGAAGGATGTGCCCCTGTGGTCTTACTTCTGCCAGATATCCGACTCAACCACATCGTACGGATCTTACTCAGGAGCCGTGCCCAACGAGAAAATCACATGGGGCAAGCTCTCCAAGGACACCCCCCGCTTCATCGTAGAATCGGACGCGACCATCGTGGCTCCACTGATCTTCGCGTATGTCCTCGGCTGGTAAAAAGACATTTTTCATAATCCTTATATGCTGGCTCGCTGCGGATCTCCTTCAGGCTATACTGATGGAGGTTCACAGCGATGAGGCATATTATTTTTTATACGGACAGCATCCTGCCTGGGGATATTACGACCACCCACCGATGACGGGATGGATGGTATGGATCAGCTCGCATATAGCCAACGGCAATCTTGGCATCAGGTTGCTGACCGTACTGGCTCACGCAGCCACACTATTGATAATGTGGGCAGCCACCGGCATCAGGAACCCGGACAGGAAACAGGCCGGATGGTTTCTTATCACCGCGGCCTCATGCATCATGTTCCAGGCGTACGGATTCATGACTACCCCTGATCCGTATCTGCTTTTCTTCACCGCACTGTTTCTGTTGTCATACAAACGGTTCCTCAATGAGGAGAACTGGGGCAACACCCTCCTGCTGGCATTGTCGATGACAGGGATGCTCTACAGCAAATACCACGGAGTACTGGTCATACTCCTGACCGTCCTCTCGTATCCCCGTCTGCTGGCAAAGCCAAAAGCCTGGGCGGCAGTGGCCGTCACCGCCCTGCTCATGCTGCCGCACCTGTTCTGGCAGGCCGCCAATGATTTTCCGGCTGTAAGATACCACCTGTCCGCCAGAAGCACAGGATTCAGCTTCGGCGACATGCTCGGCTACCTGCCGGTACAGCTGGCTGTATTCAATCCGGTCACTGTCTACGCATTTATCCGCATAGTATTCAGGACCAAGGCCAAAGACCAGTTCGAAAAGACCTGCCGGTACCTGTTCACAGGATTCATAGCGTTTTTCTTCCTGATGACTTTCAAGGGACATGTGGAGCCACAGTGGACAGTCGCCGCATCCATACCGCTCATACTCGTAGTATTCCAGCACACACTGATATCCGGGCGCCTGCAGCGCATGACCCGCAGCTGGATGCTCGCCACTGTATGCCTGACCGCAGTCGCCAGAATCCTGCTACTGACTCCTGTCCTTCCCGAAAGCCTCTGCTTCCACGGCAAGCAGAAGCAGTACGAGGCCCTTGCCGGGAAGACCGGCACCGACATACCGGTCGTATTCTACAGCTCATTCCAGAATCCGTCTCTGTTCCTGTTTTTCAACGGCGGACAGTCCACGGCCCTGAGCTCCGTCACTACCCGCACCACACAATTCGATATCTGGAGATGGGAAGAACAATGGCAGGGAGAACCGGTGTGGATGGTCAGCAGAGGAATGGACAAAGTGGAGCGCATAGAACATTTCCAGTCAGCCAACCGCCTCGAAATCCAGTACAGTCTGACATCCATACCCGACAAGTGGCCGTCTCTGCACCCGGGAGACAGCATCACGCTGCAGTACACCATATTCAATCCAAACGCCTACAGCATCGATCTCAATCATCCCGAGATGCCGCTGGAGCTGCGGGCCGTTTTCAGCGAGCATCTCAACACCGTACTGTGCAGCGGACAATACACCGCATCCGCCGCGACACTGCCGCCTGCCACAGAGGAGAATCCTTCAACAATATCGGGCACAATGTCCTTCACCGTTCCGGAGATGGAACTCGGACGCAAAGTCAGGATGGGCCTTGTACTCGACAACGGTTACTGCGCCCCCCTGCTCTCTCCTGTCACTAAAATAAGATACCATGGTGATTGACAAGATACTCATACTCAAATTCGTCAAATTCGGAGTTGTGGGATGCTCCGGAATGATAGTGGATTTCGGAGTGACATGGCTGCTCAAGGAGAAGGCGCGGCTTAACAAATTCCTGTCCAATTCGACAGGATTTATTCTTGCAGCCACCAACAACTACATCTGGAACAGGATATGGACATTCCACAGCGGCAACAAGGACATCCCGACCGAATACCTATCTTTCTTCATCATATCACTTATAGGCCTCGGGATCAACAATCTCACCATCTACCTTCTGGCCAACAAGCTGAAATGGAACTTCTATTTCTCGAAGTTGTGCGCCACAGCCATAGTCATGGTGTGGAATTTTGTCATGAACCTGCTCGTCACTTTCAAATGACGGCACACGGCCAGTCCGCCACAGCTATTCCGGCTGATGCTCGGGACGGAGAAGATCAAGGACTGTCTTGACAGGATTGAAAGTAACGAGAGGAACCTCCACAAATACAGTATTCCAGTTGCTCATCGAGCCGTTCCACAGGCCGGGCAGCTCCTGCGCCTTGAGCGGACGGCCCTCGTAGCTCTTGCTGCTGATGAATCCGGTCTCAGGATCAACAAAACGCTGCAGGTCGAACTTACGCCCCAGATAGTCAGTCGTAGAGCAGACCACATCCACCGGGTTGAAGTGAGTGGAGCCTTTCAGCATCGCCACTGTAGCCGGGTCGTTCATATCGAGCTGCGCTCCCTCCAATATCTGCAGCGATGTGGCTCCGTCCGCATCATAGGCGATATACGGGCCTCCACCAGGCTCTCCTTCGTTCCTGACCATACCGCACACGCGTATCGGCCTGTCAAGCTTGGCATGCAGATAGCGGGGATATATCTCTGCCGGCACATCCGGAAGAGTCACGCAGAATTCCTTTTCCAGAAAAGCCCTTATCCCGTTGAGAAGCGCCGGATTGTCCTTGCGCTCCTGCATCATCACATCCAGGTCGACAAGATAATCCCATATCTTCTGACGCACCTCCAGCAACTTGCCGGCCAGCACTTTCTTCCACTTCACCGTATCTTCCAGCAACCTCTGGTGCACCACATTGTCGATATTCTTCAAAAAGATAATGTCCCCGTCCACGGCGGCGAGGTTGCGCAGCAGCGCCCCATGTCCTCCCGGACGGTACAGCGGCTTTCCGTCAGCCTTCAGGAAAGGCGTATTGTCCTCATTGACCGCGATAATGTCTGTAGACGGATCCTGCACACTGAACGAGATGTCGTACCTGCAGCCGAAACGCTCCTCATATTTCGCTACGGTCTCCGCGAGAATCTTCTCGAACCCGGCCTGATGCGCCGGCGACACAGTGAAATGAATATGCACCACACCGTCCGCGCTGCGGGCATACAGCGCTCCCTCCACCAGATGCTCCTCAAAGGCCGTGCGCACCTCATCTTCATAGCGATGGAACAGCACCTGACCCTTGGGACGGTTGCCGTAATCCAGTCCCGGCTTACCGGAAGCCGACAGCCCCTGCCCTATCACATGGTCGATGACCTGATAATCGGACAGTCCTTTGTATTCCTCCGGAGCATAGAAGGCAAATCCACCTATATTGTCCACGAACTTGCGGGCCTTGGAGCCAGACTCCAGACCCTTGCCGGAAGCCAGAGCGTCCCGGCCCTCGAAGAGGTCCTTGAACATCCTCGATGCGGCACCGGATGCCGGCACGAATTTCACTACCTTCCCACGGAAGTTGTCATAACACTCTACTGCCTTACGCTGAGCCGCCTCATCCATCACAGAAATTCCCCTTTCAGGAGTCGCGGCTGCCACTAACCTCAAATACGGAAATCCTTTCCGGTAATTTTCAATGAATCTGTCCATAGTCATGTGATTTATCTTTCAAAGATACATATTTCTTTCCGAAAAGGATGTTACAATTCGAATAAATCTCAGCAGAAAGGGCTGGCGACGAACTCGGGGACACGGAATTCATGGCGATAGACGAAATCCCTGCGCAGCCTTTCGAACGAGGATGGATCCAAGCGCAGGGCCCGGTCAGTGTCGAGTATGGGGAAAATGCACTGGAAGGCATCTGCCAGACGGGCCTGGGAGCTCAGGGAGCCGATGTCGTGCGGCAGAGCCACCGCAGGCAACGGGGGTACGGGAGGACGGAAATCCAGCAGCGGCGTGATACCGAAATGCCTTGCGAGAGCCTGCACGGCCATGGCCGTACCGTTGACCTTCCCCTCGTACGAATATCCGGCGATATGCGGGGTGGCTATATCCGTGGCATCAAGAAGCTTCGCCGATATTCCGGACGGTTCTCCGTTCCATACATCCAATATAAGCAGTGAGAGCCTGTCTCTGTATCGGAGCAATGCCGCGTCATCGGCCACCTCACCGCGGCATGCGTTTATCAGGACAGCCCCGGGTCTCATTGCGGAAAGAAGGCTGTCGGATATCATACCTTTGGTAGAGCTGTCCAGCGGCAGATGAAACGACACGATGTCGGATTCTCTGAGCAGCGTATCCAAAGATACGAGAGGCGCCTTCAGCGACCGGTCGATATCATTGCGCAGCACCTTGAATCCGAGAAGTTCCGCCAGACGGGCCACCCTTTCCCCGGTATTGCCGGCCCCGACGACTCCGAGAGTCCTGCCCCTGAGGTCCATTCCCCTCGACGAAGCCGCCGTGAAAAGAGCGGTATGCACATACTGCATCACGCCGCAGGCATTGCAGCCCGGAGCAGAAGCCCATTCCACACCTGCCGCAGAGAGCCATTCCTTGTCGAGATGGTCGGTTCCGATAGTGGCCGTGGCCACGAACGACACCCTCGTTCCCTCAAGCAAGGACCGAGAGCATCTGGTCCTGGTCCGTACTATCAGCGCGTCAGCATCCATGCAGTCCCGCCTGGCAATGTCAGCACCAGACAGATACAGCACCTCGCAGTACGGCTCCAGGACGCCTTTGAGAAACGGTATATCCTTATCAGCTATTACTTTCATCTTACTATCTCAGCACTATCTTCCTGACAACATCTCCTCCCATGACCACATTGATCCTGTGCCTTATCTCCTCCGCCCGGAACTGAAGCCGGCTTCTTATTATAGAGGAGGATACCGTACAGTACAGCACACCATCGGAAAAACGCGAGCTTCTTGTGGCCGCGGCCTCCCTGCCGTCCACGACACTCAGCCAGGCCTGCGACACATCCATTGAGAGGAACCTTCCGGTCAGTCCCGTCTCACGGACATATTCGCCTAACGCTTCTCCTATCCTTATCGGACCTGTCCTCTGCATACATTGAAAAACTTACCCTGATCCGTGATGCCGCCGACTATGCCGGCAAGTCTCGCTGCATCGGTATCCGTTATGAATATCTGTCCGAAATCCTCCTGCAGCACCATCCTTATAAGCGACGAGACCCTGGAGGCATCCAGCTTGTCGAAAAGATCGTCAAAAAGCAGTATGGGCCTACGGTTCCGGACCTCCGTCATCACGGAATACTGGGCCATCTTCATGGCCACGAGAAAGGACTTCTGCTGCCCTTGGGAAGAACATTTGCGTACCGGATAGCCATCCATCAGAAACTCCAGGTCATCCCTCTGCACACCGCAGGTCGTATATCCCATGATCCTGTCTTTCCGAAGCGATGCGGTGAAAAGCTCCTGGGTACCGGCCACCTCATTCAGATCCGAGCGGTAGCGTATGCTCACCGTCTCCTTTCCCCCGGAAAGACGGGTATAGAAGGACACAGCCCGTTCCTCGAGCATGGCTGCGGCACGGCTCCTCCGCTCATGGATGTACTCCGAAAAAGCGTACATCCTTCCGGATACGGTATCTATCAGCAGGTCATCGGCCCCCTCCTGCCTCAGAAGGGCATTGCGCTGCTTGAGCAGGCGGTTGTAGGCCACCACCGATTTCAGATACTCCTGGTCCATCTGGGATATCATCATATTGAGGAACCTGCGCCTCTCCTCCCCGGCCCCGTGTATAAGACTTGAATCCGAAGGCGATGTCATGACCACCGGAATATGACCGATATGCTCGGATATCCGCTTGTAGGCCTTTCCGTTGCGCCTGACTGTCTTGCCTCCGTCACTGCGCACTGACATGGCAATGTCATCCGTGGTCCCGTCATCAATGTAAGTTCCGTGAAGCACAGCCTCATCCGTATCAAAAGTATAAGTGTATCTGTCCGATGAGGACAGGAAACTCTTGGTCATGGACAAGTAGTACACGGCATCGAGCAGGTTGGTCTTGCCCTCCCCGTTGTCACCGCATATACAGTTGATTTTCGGAGAAAACGACACATCCGCAGAGCGTATGTTCTTGAAATCTTTAAGAATTATCCTTTTGAGGTACATTACAGGCTCTTTATACTCACAAAGGTAAACGATTTCTTGCAATTTTGTCTTTGCGATTACACAATTTGTTGTATTTTTGCATCCATTACAAAAATTATAAATTTTTAATTCCAACATGGCAAAGCACATCAATAATCCCAACGAGGATAAAATCGAAAAAGTCGGCGAGGCCGTCTCAAACACTGAGGAGTTCTTCAAGAAAAACGGAAAGAAACTTTCCTACACCGGCGTCGCGCTGATACTTGTGGCGGCGGTAGTGGTATTGCTGTTCCTTTACTATTACAATCCGCTCAAGGACGAGGCAATAGCCCAGACCTTCCCGGCAGAGCAGTATTTCGAGGCCCAGGACTATGAGAAAGCCCTCAACGGTGACGGCAACTCTCTCGGTTTCGCCCAGATTATCGATGAATACGGTGCCAAGGCAGGAAAAGCCGTTTATTTCTACGCAGGCGCATGCGAGCTCCAGCTCGGAAATGCCGAGGCCGCCATCAGCTACCTGAACAAATACAAGGGCAAGGAGCCTGTCATCAAGGCCCGCGCCTTAGCCTGCACAGGTGACGCGTACTCGATACTCGGAAACTATGAGACTGCCCTCGGCTACTACCTCAGGGCTGCGGCTGTAGAGAGCAATATCATCGCACCATCGTACCTGCTCAAGGCAGGAATCATCTGCGAGGAGCTCGGCCGCAATGACGAGGCCCTGAAATACTACCGTGAAATCAAGGACAGGTATCCTCAGTCTATGGAAGGAACGGAAATCGACAAATATATCTCACGCTTAGAAGTTGAAGTAAAAGAATAATTCATGGGAAGAGCATTTGAATTCAGAAAGGAACGCAAGTTCAAGCGCTGGGGCAACATGGCCCGCGTATTCACCCGTCTCGGAAAGGAAATCACCATAGCTGCCAAGGCCGGCGGACCCGACCCCGACAACAACCCCCGTCTGAGGACACTGATACAGACCGCACGTAGCGAGAACATGCCCAAGGACAATATCGAAAGGGCTATCAAGAGAGCCGTCGAGCATGATGCCGGCAATTACGAGGAAATCGTATACGAAGGCTTCGGCCCCCACGGCATAGCATTTCTGATCGAGACTGCCACTGACAACAACATGAGGACAGTCGCCAATATCCGCAGCTACTTCACTAAGGTGGGCGGAGCGCTCGGCACCCAGGGTTGCGTCAGCTTCATGTTCGACCACAAATGCGTATTCAAGGTCAAGAAGGACGCTCCCGTGGACATGGACGAGCTGGAGCTCGAGCTTATCGATTACGGCGTGGACGATGTATACAAGGACGACGAAGAGAACATCATCTATATCTACGGTGAGTTCGAGTCGTTCGGAGCCATTCAGAAATATCTTGAGGACAATGGCTTCACCATCGTATCCGGAGGTTTTGAGAGGATACCCAATGTTCCTCTCAAGCAGCTCACCTCAGAGGAGAAGGACGGCATTCTCAAGCTCATCGACAAACTCGAGAACGACGATGACGTCCAGAATGTATACCATACCATGGCCATGGCCGACGAAGAATAACAACCTTTAAATCTCATATAATATGGAACTGTCACACATCGAACATCTTGGAATCGCGGTAAAGTCTCTTGACGAAGCCATTCCCTACTATGAGAACATGTTGGGTCTCAAATGTTACTCCATAGAAGAGGTACCCGACCAGAAAGTCAGGACAGCCTTCTTCAAAATAGGACAGACCAAGCTCGAGCTGCTCGAGAGCACCTCTCCCGACGGCACCATCGCAAGCTTTATCGAAAAGAGGGGCGAGGGTATCCATCACTTGGCTTTCGCAGTGAAAGACGGTGTTCAGAACGCACTCAACGAGATGGAGGCCAAGGGTGTAAGACTCATTGACAAGGCTCCACGCAAGGGTGCCGAGGGTCTCAATATCGCATTCCTCCACCCCAAGTCAACTCACGGTGTTCTCACAGAACTGTGTGAAGATCCTGCAACCAAATAACAATAACCAATAGCATCTAAGTTATGAGCCAACAGCTTGAACAAGTCAAAGCGCTGATAGAGCTTCGCGAGAAGGCACGCCTCGGCGGCGGCCAGAAGAGAATCGACTCACAGCACGAAAAAGGAAAATATACAGCCCGCGAGAGAATCGCCATGCTTCTCGACGAGGGCAGTTTCGAAGAGTTCGACATGTTCGTGACACACCGCTGCACGAACTTCGGCATGAACAAGAATGTATTCCTCGGTGACGGAGTAGTGACCGGATACGGCACCATCGACGGCCGCCTGGTATATGTATTCGCCCAGGATTTCACTGTATTCGGCGGCTCGCTCTCCGAGACCCTGGCCCAGAAGATATGCAAGATCATGGACCAGGCCATGAAGATGGGAGCACCCGTCATCGGCCTGAACGACTCCGGCGGAGCCCGTATCCAGGAAGGTGTCAACGCCCTCGGCGGATATGCCGAGATATTCCAGAGGAACATCCTCGCATCCGGCGTCATTCCCCAGATATCGGCCATCCTCGGACCCTGCGCCGGCGGTGCCGTGTACTCCCCTGCCCTGACCGACTTCAACATCATGGCCAAGGGCACGAGCTATATGTTCCTGACAGGACCCGCCGTCGTCAAGTCCGTCACAGGCGAGGTCGTTACACAGGAGCAGCTCGGAGGAGCGTCCGTACATGCGACAAAGAGCGGTGTGGCGCATTTTGCCGCAGACTCGGAGGAGGACGCCATGGCCATCATCCGCAAGCTTCTCTCGTTCATCCCCCAGAACAACCTCGAGGAGCCTCCCTTCAAGCCCACGGCCGATCCCATAGAGAGACTTGAGGACTCCCTAAACTCAATTATCCCCGACAGTCCCAACGAGGCCTACGACATGTACAATGTCATAGGCGCCATCGTAGATGACGGAGAGTTCTTCGAAGTGCATAAGGACTACGCAAGGAACATCATCATAGGTTTCGCACACATGGGCGGCACATCAGTCGGCATCGTGGCCAACCAGCCCAGGTACCTGGCCGGCGTTCTCGACATCAACTCATCGAGAAAAGCCGCACGGTTCGTGCGTTTCTGCGACGCCTTCAACATCCCCCTCGTGACACTCGTGGATGTTCCCGGCTTCCTGCCCGGAACACAGCAGGAGTACGGCGGCATCATCCTTCACGGAGCCAAGCTGCTCTACGCTTACGGCGAGGCTACGGTTCCCAAAGTCACAGTCACACTCCGCAAGTCCTATGGCGGCTCGCATATCGTGATGAGCTGCAAGCAGCTGCGCGGTGACATCAACTATGCATGGCCTACCGCCAATATCGCTGTGATGGGCGCCGAGGGTGCTGTGGAAGTGCTCTACTCCAAGGAAATCAAGGCCGAGGAGGATCCCGAGAAACGCGCCGAGATTGCCGCAGCCAAGAAGAAAGAGTACAACGACCTCTTCTGTAACCCCTACAAGGCTGCAAGCTACGGCTACATAGACGATGTCATCGAGCCCAGGAATACCCGATTCCGCATAATCCGCGCCCTTGAACAGCTTTCAACCAAAAAGCTGACCAACCCGGCGAAGAAACACGACAACCTTCCTCTGTAACACATCAAACCGACTGCAATGAACAAATTGAGACTAATATTGGTTTCCGGTCTTGTGGCAGCATTGTCGGTTGTCTCACTCAACGCCCAGAGTCAAAGCGATATGCGCCTCAACGAGTTGCTCATCTACAATACGAGCGACTTCGAGGATGACTTCGGGTTCCGCAACGGATGGATAGAACTGTTCAACTCATCCTACGGCACAGTGGACATAGGCGGATGCTTCCTCTCCAACAACCGTGACAGCCTTACTATGTATATAATCCCCAAGGCGGATGTGCTGACCAAGATACCTCCCCGTCAGCACACTCTCTTCTGGGCTGACAAAGAACCATTTAGGGGAACTTTCCATATCAACTTCTCCCTTGAGGAGTCCGACACCGTATTTTTCGTATCAAGTGACGGCAGGACCATCATAGACATGATTGCCGTTCCCAAGGACCTTGATACCAACATATCCTATGGCCGCGTGGAAGACGGCAGCGGCTCTGTTGACGGCAGCGGTGAGGGATGGAGCGTTCTCGAACGCACATCCCCGAGCACCAACAACGCCGGAGTGGATGACGAGACCAAGAGTCAGGTGATGGCGAAAAGAGACCCCAACGGACTGTTTATCACACTTACAGCCATGTCTGTGGTATTCCTTGCGCTCATCATCCTCTGCTTTATCTTCAAGTTCACGGGGCACATTGCCGTGAACAAGTTACAGAGAAAATCATCTGCGGCTACAGCAGACAGCGACGCCTCGGGCACACATGTCAAGGAAACTTCCGCCGAGACTTATGCCGCGATAGCCTTCGCACTCCATCTGTACCAGGAGGAGAGCGAGGCTCATGACAACGAGAGCCTGACCATCACCATGAGTCATACGGACAGGACCTACTCTCCCTGGAACTCCAAGATATACACACTCAGAGAGACACCATCAGTAAGAAAGAACCCAAGATAAATCACAGACAATGAAAGAATATAAACTTAAAATCAACGGTAACGACTACAATGTAGTCATCAAGGATGTGCAGGACTCCGTGGCTTCTGTGGAAGTCAACGGCTCCAACTTCAAGGTGGAGTTTGAGAAGCCCATCAATAAGCCCACCGCCATCAAGGTAGTGAAAACAGCCTCATCCGCGCCTGCTGTGTCTCCCGTATCCAGACCTGCGGCACCCGCACCCACCCCGGGAGGTACGACTGTCTCATCTCCTCTTCCCGGCGTTATCATTGATGTTTGCGTCAAGGAAGGCGACACCGTGAAGACCGGTCAGAAGGTGCTCGTACTCGAGGCCATGAAGATGGAGAACGTCATCGAGGCTACCGCTGACGGCGTTGTAAAGAGCATCAAGGTCAACAAAGGCGATTCAGTTCTCGAAGGCGCACCACTCGTAATAATAGGATAGAGCCATGATTATAGACAACCTAAAGCAATTCTGGGAGTACACCGGTTTTGCAAACTGTGACTGGACTTATCTGCTGATGATTCTCATCGGCCTGCTGTTCATCTACCTTGCCATCAAGAAGGAATGGGAGCCGATGCTTTTGGTGCCCATAGGCTTCGGTATCATCATCGGCAACATACCTCTCTTCCAGGGGCTGTCCGTAGGAGTCTATGAAGAAGGCTCGGTACTCAACATTCTTTACTACGGTGTAATCAAGGGCTTCTACCCGCCTCTGATTTTCCTCGGCATCGGAGCGATGACCGACTTCTCCGCACTGATATCCAATCCTAAGCTGCTGCTCATCGGAGCCGCAGCCCAGCTCGGTATCTTCGGAGCCTACATCGTAGCCCTCTGGCTGGGATTCTCCCCTGCCGAAGCCGGTGCGATAGGCATCATCGGAGGTGCTGACGGTCCTACCGCCATATTCCTTTCATCAAGACTGGCGCCTGACCTCATGGGAGCCATAGCCGTATCGGCCTACTCCTACATGGCTCTCGTACCGGTAATCCAGCCTCCTATCATGAAGCTGCTCACTACAAAGAAGGAAAGACTCATCAGGATGAAGCCACCCCGTCCGGTATCCCCTACCGAGAAGAAGCTCTTCCCGATTATCGGATTCCTCGTCACGGCATTCATCGTGCCATCGGGTATTCCTCTGTTAGGCATGCTCTTCTTCGGTAACCTGCTTAAGGAAAGCGGAGTCACCCGCCGTCTTGCGGAGACTGCACGCGGTCCGCTGATTGACATCGTAACCATACTCATCGGTCTGACCGTAGGATGCTCCACCCAGGCCGACAAGTTCCTGCAGGTAAGGTCAGTGTACATCTTCCTGCTCGGAGCGTTCTCCTTCATGGTGGCGACATTCGGAGGCGTTATGTTCGTGAAGATCTTCAACCTCTTCCTGAAGCCCGGCAACAAGATCAACCCCCTGATAGGCAATGCCGGAGTATCCGCTGTACCGGATTCTGCCCGTGTATCGCAGCTTGTAGGTCTGCAGTATGACAAGACCAACCACCTGCTGATGCACGCCATGGGTCCCAATGTGGCCGGAGTAATCGGAAGCGCTGTCGCCGCGGGTATCCTGCTTGCGTTCCTCGGATAGCAACGGACTTACCCCAACCTGCAACTGAAAGTGCTGCCCGTCGGGCGGCACTTTTTTTGTTTTACGGATATCTTGTACAAAAGTTTTTACTAACTTTGGAAAATAAAATACATACTGTATGCAGAACAAATTGCAAGAACTAACAGACAAGCTCTACAACGAGGGTCTGTCCAAAGGAAAGAAAGAGGCCGAGGATCTCAAGGCCGCAGCTGCAAAAGAATCCGACAGAATCATCTCGGAAGCCCGCAAGGAGGCAGAAAACATCATCGAAAATGCCCGCCGCGAGGCAGAGGATCTCAGACAGAAAGTCGAGAACGACATACGGATGGCCGCAGGTCAGACTATATCCGCTGTGCGTCAGCAGGTAGAGAACCTGATTATCACAAAGGCTGTCTCACCGGACATGAAGAGAACAATGGAGGATCCCGCCTTGATAAGGGAGCTCGTGACAACCGTTGCAAAGGCATTCAACGCATCGGACCCCGCCCCTTCCGCACTTGAGGTCATACTGCCGGCATCCATGCAGAAAGAGTTGCTTGGGTACTTCGGTGACAACGCTTCCGATGCCATGAGCAAAGGTCTGGAAGTCACATTCTCCAAACAGATGAGCGGAGGTTTCAGGATCGGTCCCAAGGACGGAGGCTATATGATCAGTTTCGATGAAGGCGACTTCGAGAACATCCTCACCGAATACCTCAGACCCGCGACCAGAAAACTGTTATTCGGCAAATAATGAACAACTACCATTATATCATCGCCGGTCTGCCCGAGCTTATGCCGGATTTCTCTTCCGGCACATTCTCCTACGGCGACATAGCTGCTACCATCAAGGAACAGCTCTCCCGCAGGGACCGCCGGTATGTGGACTGGCTTGAGTTCGGAGCCGACAGCAGCCGTCTTTGCTCTCATTTTTACAGAGCGGCTGAGCGCCAGGGCAACGCATTCATACGCTCGTACTACGCCATGGACCGCCGGCTCCGCAATGCCCAGACCATATACTTGGCAGAGAAGGACGGGAAAGACAGCAGCCGCTATACTGTCGGAGAGACAGATTCTGCAAAAGAAGCGCTCCGGGAGCTTATTCCCGTTTTCCAGAACGGGGACCTGTTCGAGAGGGAGCACTCTCTCGACCGCTACAGATGGGAGCGGATCACGGAGATGACGCTGTTCCATTACTTCGACATGGATGTCATACTGGCATTCATGGCTAAGGGTATGATCGTGGACAGATGGAGCTCGCTTGACAAGGACAAGGGAGCTGAGCTCTTCCGTCTCTATGTCGATGAGGTAAGAGGTACATTCAAAGGAACTGATTTCAGATAATACAATAATCTCTATATGGACACTAAACATACTACAGGCAAAGTTACGGGTATCATATCCAACCTCGTCACAGTGGAGGTCAACGGTCCCGTCTCGCAAAACGAGATCTGCTATATAAAGCTCGGGGACGCGAGGCTCATGGCCGAGGTCATCAAGGTGACAGGCAAAAGGGCATCCGTACAGGTATACGAGAGCACCAGGGGACTGCGGTGCGGAGACACCGTGGAGTTCCAGGGCCACATGCTTGAGGCCACGCTCGGGCCCGGTCTGCTGTCAAGCAATTACGACGGACTGCAGAACAACCTCGCCACGATGGAAGGAGTATTCCTCAAGCGTGGCGAGTACACGGCTCCCATTGACGGGAACAGAGAATGGGATTTCACACCCATAGCCAAAGCCGGAGACGAGGTCAGGGCCGCCGACTGGCTCGGAGAGGTCAAGGAAGGCTGGCTGCCCCACAAGATAATGGTGCCTTTCTCATTCGAAGGGACATACACGGTCAAATCCATTGTTCCGGCCGGTACATACAAGGCCTGCGACACCATCGCAGTCCTTACCGACGGCACCGGAGACGAGCACAATGTATCCATGATACAGAAATGGCCGGTAAAAGTGGCCATAGACGCATACAAAGAGAAGCCGCGTCCATGGCGCATAATGGAGACCGGTGTCAGGTGCATCGACACATTCAATCCCATAGCCGAGGGAGGTACAGGATTCATTCCCGGTCCTTTCGGCTGCGGCAAGACCGTACTCCAGCATGCCATCGCAAAGCAGGGCGAGGCAGATGTGATAGTGATGGCCGCCTGCGGAGAGCGCGCCAACGAGGTCGTGGAGATCTTCACCGAGTTCCCCGAGCTGGTAGACCCGCGCACCGGACGCTCGCTCATGGAGAGAACCACCATAGTCTGCAACACCTCGAACATGCCTGTGGCCGCCCGTGAGGCATCGGTCTATACGGCCATGACCATCTGCGAATACTATAGGTCGATGGGGCTGAAAGTACTGCTGCTGGCCGACTCTACTTCCCGTTGGGCTCAGGCACTTAGAGAGATGAGTAACCGTATGGAGGAACTTCCCGGTGCAGATGCTTTCCCCGTGGACCTCTCGTCCACCATCTCCAACTTCTACGCCCGCGCCGGAGTGGTTACCCTCAACAACGGACAGACCGGCTCCGTCACATTCATCGGTACCGTATCCCCTGCCGGAGGTAACCTCAAGGAGCCGGTAACCGAGTCCACCAAGAAAGCCGCCCGCTGTTTCTACGCCCTCTCGCAGAACCGCGCTGACAAGAAACGCTACCCGGCTGTCGATCCCATCGACTCCTACTCCAAATACCTTGAATACCCCGAGATCGTATCATTCCTCAACGAGAAAGTGGCTCCCGGATGGGTTGACATGGTCATGAAAGCCAAGACTCTTGTACTCAGAGGAAAAGAGGCCTTCGAGCAGATCAACATCCTCGGTGATGACGGAGTGCCCGTAAGCTATCACGAGCGTTACTGGAAGTCCGAGCTGATAGACTACATCATCCTGCAGCAGGACGCCTTCGACAGGATAGACGCCTCATGCTCCTTGGAGAGACAGAAATTCATGCTCGCGAAAGTACTGGAAGTCTGCAACACCGAGCATGATTTCGAGACCTTCGAGGAGTGCTCCAACTGGTACAAGGAGATCATCAACATCTTCAGACAGATGAACTACTCCGAATTCAAGAGCGAAAGTTTCAACAAATACCTCGATCAGATCAACAAATTCATCAGCCATGACAAATAGAGCATTTCAGAGAATATATACCCAGCTGGAAGCCATAACCAAGGCGACTGTGACGCTCCGGGCACAGGGTGTGTCCAACGATGAGCTCGCCACTGTGGGCGGCCGTCTGGCTCAGGTCGTGAAAATCAAGGATGACAGCGTCACACTGCAGGTATTCGAGGGCACCGAGGGCATTCCTACCGACGCGGAGGTAACATTCTTCGGAGAACCCCCGGCCCTCAATGTCAGCGACGAGCTTGCAGGCCGGTTCTTCAACGCATACGGACGGCCCATCGACGGCGGTCCGGAGGTAGAGGGAGAACGCCGGTTCATCGGAGGTCCTTCTGTCAATCCGTATAAGAGAAAACAACCATCGCAGCTGATTCCAACCGGTATCGCCGGCATCGACCTCAACAACACCCTGGTCTCCGGCCAGAAGATACCGTTCTTCGCCGACCCTGACCAGCCGTACAACCAGGTAATGGCGATGGTGGCCCTCAGAGCCGATGTGGACAAAATCATCCTCGGCGGAATGGGTCTCACCAACGACGACTACCTCTACTTCAAGAACATGTTCGAGAACGCCGGAGCCCTCAGCAAGATCATCAGTTTCGTCAACACGACGGAGCAGCCTCCTGTAGAGCGTCTTCTGATTCCGGACATGGCCCTTACCGCAGCCGAGTATTTCGCCGTGGACAAGAACGAGAAGGTGCTCGTGCTGCTGACCGACATGACCCTCTACGCCGACGCGCTCTCCATCGTGAGCAACCGTATGGACCAGATTCCGTCCAAGGACTCCATGCCCGGCTCGCTGTACTCGGACCTCGCGAAGATCTACGAGAAAGCCGTACAGTTGCCTGACGGAGGTTCCATCACCATCATAGCGGTGACTACCCTCAACGACGGGGACATCACCCACGCCATCCCGGACAACACCGGATACATCACCGAAGGTCAGCTATTCCTGCGTCTTGACAGCGATACCGGCAAGGTCATCGTGGATCCGTTCCGCTCACTGTCCCGTCTGAAACAGTTAGTTATCGGAAAGAAGACCCGCGAAGACCACAACCAGGTGATGAACACGGCTGTCCGCCTCTACGCCGACGCCGCCAACGCCAAGACCAAGCTGGAGAACGGCTTCGACCTGAGCGACTACGACAACCGCTGCCTCGAGTTCGCCAAGGAATACTCCACCCGCCTGCTTGCCATCGATGTCAACATTCCTATAGACAGGATGCTCGACACCGCATGGGAGCTGTTCGGCAAGTATTTCACAAAGGCCGAGACAGGCATCAAGGAAGCCCTGATACAGAAATACTGGAAAGAAAAAGAAGCATAAGGCACAATGGCTATAAAATTCCAATACAACAAGACATCGCTGAACGAGCTCGGCAAGCAGCTGAAAGTCCGTACACGCGCCCTGCCAACCCTTAAGAACAAGGAGGCGGCCCTGCGGCTGGAGGTCAAGAAGGCCAAGAAGCGTTCCGACGAGCTGTTGGAGGAGTTGGCCTCATCTCTTGACAGATACAACTATCTGTCAGGTCTGTGGAACGAATTCGAACCCGGACTGATTTCCGTCAGGGATGTGGAACTGGAGACAGCCAAGTTCGCCGGAGTCCGGATTCCAGAGCTGAAGAATGTGATCTACGATGTCAAGGAGTTCGACCTGTTCCGCAAGCCCATGTGGTACAGTGACGGAGTCCAGATACTCAAGGATCTGGCCCGTATAGGCATAGAATCCGAAATCTGCTCCGAGAAGAGCCGTATCCTGGACTTCTCGCGCAAGAAGACCACTCAGAAAGTCAACCTGTATGAGAAGGTGCAGATACCAGGCTACCACGAGGCCATCCTGAAGATCAAGAGATACCTGGAGGATGAGGAGAACCTCTCCAAGGCTTCCCAGAAGATAGTCAAGACCAGACACAACTTAGAAGAGGAGGAGGAAGCGCGATGATTACGAAAATGACCAAATACTCCATGATTGTCCTGTCCGGAGACCTCAGCGGTTTCATGTACGGCATCCAAAATCTCGGGATGGTGGACATCACCCGTTCCACGGTCAACGACGATGAAGAGTCCAAGCAGATGGCATCGCTCATCGTACGCTGCAGGGACGCAGTGACAGCCCTCGACAACCTCATGAAGAAAGACCCCGGTGCAAAGCCGGCCAATCATCCGGAACTTACGGAAGAAAGACTGCTCCGCGCCGTTGAAGAGAATATCAGCAGACGGGAGGAGATATCCCAGAGCATTCCTGTACTTGAGAAAGAGTACAGCGCAAGCCTGCCATGGGGGGATTTCTCCCAGGCTGACCTCTCAAGACTGAGAAACGCAGGACTTGTCCCCCACTTCTACTGCGTCAGCGACAAATCCTATAAACAGCAGTGGGAGGAGGAATATCCTATATGGATGCTTAACGACACCGGAGGCCGGAAACGGTTCGTCGTACTGTCCCGCACCGGTGAGGATTTCAGTTTCCCCGTTCAGGAGGAGGCCCAGTTCCCTTCCCGTCCCGCAAAGGAAGTCCTTGCCGGGATCAACGCCATGAAAGCCGAGGCTGAGAGCCTGCTTGAGGATGCCGTCGGTTTCGCCGGCCGTACCGGAGAACTGGACGAGCTGGCCGAAAAGACCTTCGCCACACTTGACCTGCACTATGCCGAAAGTTCCACTCTCAAGGAGGGCGAGGGCAGCATCAGCGTGGTGGAAGGATTCGCACCTACTGAGGATGACGCCAAGGTAAGGGAATATCTCGATACAAGCAGCGCCTACTATGCAGCCGAGGCTGCCAAAGTGGAGGACAATCCTCCTATCAAGTTGCGGAACAACTGGTTCGCCCGTCTGTTCGAGCCCGTCGGCGGCCTGTACGAGCTGCCCAACTACAACGAGCTGGACCTGACTCCGTATTTCGCTCCGTTCTACATGCTCTTCTTCGGCTTCTGCCTCGGAGACATGGGCTACGGCCTCATATTAGTGCTTGCCGGACTCGCTGCATCCATGGTTTCTCCCAAATACCGTGCATACGGCAAACTGATAGTATGGCTCGGCATAGGCTCCATCATCATGCCGCTCATCTCGGGCACATTCTTCGGAATGAAGCTGTACGACCTTTTCCCGTCCATGCCGGACAACATCAAGGGGATGTTCTTCAACGACCTGCAGATGTTCTGGTTCGCGATTATCTTCGGTCTGTTCCAGATAGTGTTCGCAAGGATGATCAAAGCAGTATTCGCATTCAGCCGCCGCAGATGGGACGAGGCTCTCACCGAGATTGGATGGTGCATGTTCATCATATGGGCCTCCTGCGCCTACGCAGGCAGTCAGCTCGGACATAAGCTGCTGCCGCAAATACCGTCCATGATTCTCCTATACGGAGGGCTCGTGCTGATACTGTTCTGCAGCAAACCGGCAAAGATGTTCCTGCTGCGCCCGTTCAAGGGCATAGTCTCTCTTTATGACATTACGGGCGTATTCGGAGACATGCTCTCCTACATCCGTCTGTTCGGACTCGGAACCACAGGCGGTATCCTCGCACTGGTCATCAACTCCATCGGCATGAGTCTGTCCGGCATACCCTATATAGGATGGGTTATCACCGTCATATTCCTGATCATAGGACATATAGCAGTGATGCTGCTCTCGTGCCTCGGTGCTTTCGTTCACCCGGTCCGTCTGACTTTCGTCGAATTCTACAAGAATGTAGGCTTCGAGGGAGGCGGAAGGGCATTCAAACCATTGAAATCATATAGTAATAACAAATAAATCATTTCAAAACTATGTCAACACCTTTGATTATCGCTTATGTCGGTATGGCAGTCATGCTCACCCTGTCGTGCATAGGAAGTGCCATCGGCGTAACAATGGGCGGCAACACTACCATCGCCGCTCTCAAGAAGAGATCCGAGATATTCGGTAAATCCATGCTTCTTTGCGTGCTTCCCTCTACACAGGGACTGTACGGATTCGCAGCGTTCTTCCTTATGTTAAGCAGCCTCGGTGACATGGAGGCAGCAGGTCAGGCCCTCACACTGAATCAGGGACTGGGTATGTGCGCCGCCGGTCTGGCAGTAGGTTTCGTAGGTCTCTGGTCCGCAGTCAAACAGGCCAGCCTCGTCAGCAACGGTATCAACGAGATGTCCAACGGCAACGATGTATTCTCCAAGACCATGATTCTCGCCGTATTCCCCGAGCTCTACGCCATCCTCTCGTTTGCCTGCGCCTTCCTCGCACTGCCGTAAACACAGACAGGCATATATAAAAAATCTCCTATTGAATTCAATAGGAGATTTTTTATATCCTCACATGTTCCGTCCGTCAGCGGAGAGATGCTCCGAACTGATGGGCGAGAGAATCGAATATACGCTTCACGGACTGTTCCACCGCCTTATCCGTCAATGTCTTGTCATAATCCTGAAGTGTCAGGCTGACAGCATACTGCTTCTTGCCGGCAGGTATCTTGTCTCCACGGTACACATCGAAAAGCACCACCTTACGCAGGAGCTTCCTCTCGGCACTGAAAGCAGCCTTGCGGATCTCTGCGAAAGTTACATTCTCATCGAGCAGAAGGGCCAGGTCTCTCTTGACTTCGGGATACAGAGGCAGCTCCTTATACAGCACCCTGGTCTTGAGGTAATGCTTCAGCAGAAGCGTCCAGTCTATCTCGGCTGCGAATACCGGCTGCTTGATGTCGAACTGACGCAGGCGGGCATGGGCAACAGTACCAAGCATTGCAACCACCTTGCCAGAGGCAGGTATCCTGTAAACCAGTCCCTCCGAGAACAGGTCTGACGGTGCAGGCTCGCAGTCCAGGCTGTAAATATCCGTACCCAGACGCCTCAGCAGCAGTTCCACATATCCTTTCAAGGTAAAGAAATGCCCTGCTCCCACGGAATTCCTCCAGTACTGGGTACCCTTGCCCACCATAAACATGGCCAGGTGCATTCTCTCAGAATAAGAAGCCAGATTGTTGACGGGATCTCCGTCTCCCTTCGGCTCATAGCGGTATACATTACCCACCTCGAACAGTTTCATGTCTCCGGCCTGACGGTTGAGATTGTGCGCTATCACCTCAAGGCCGCTGAACAGCAATGTCTGACGCATGGCGTTCAGATCAGAGCTGAGAGGATTGAGCACCATAGGAAGAGCTTCCTTGGGGTAAGTTTTCAGGCCGGTGTAATAGTCGGCTTTGGTCAGGGAATTGTTCATGCATTCCATGAAACCGTTGGCAGCAAGGAGATCGCAGGCCTTTACCCTGACTGTCTCGGGATCGGGATTGGGGGTATTGTCATACGAGGACACTATATGGTCAGGCAGCTCGATATTGTCATAGCCGTATATACGGAGCACTTCCTCCACCACATCGCATTCACGATAGACATCCACCTTAAATGAGGGTACGGTTACCTCTGCCCCGTTCCCGTCCGAGGACACTATGCCGAAATCCATATACCTCAGTATATTGAGTATCGTCTCAGAGCCTATTTTCTTGCCCATCAAGGACTCCATGCGGGCAAAGTCCAGACTTACACGCCTGCGCTCGATCTTCTCCGGATAGACTTCCCTTACTTTTCCCACGACCTTGGCTCCGGCCAGCTCCTGCATCAGCAGAGCCGCCCTTGCAGCCGCATAAGGCACTATCTGAGGATCCGCCCCACGCTCATAGCGGAACGAAGCATCCGTCTTGATCCCCAGCCTCTTGGAAGTCTTGCGGATAGATGTAGGATTGAAATACGCGCTCTCGATGAATACAGATGTAGTCGCATCCGTGATTCCGGACTCAAGTCCTCCGAACACTCCTGCGATGCACATGGGCCTTTCGGCATTGCATATCATCAGGTCCTGCGAGGACAGAGTACGCTCGACACCGTCGAGAGTCACGAACTTGTCCCCCTCGGCTGCCCTGCGTACAACCACTTTTCCGCCGGAAATCCTGGAAGCATCGAAGGCATGAAGCGGCTGGCCCACTTCAATCAGCACAAAGTTGGTGATATCCACGACATTGTTGATGGGACGCAGACCCACTGCCAGCAGCTTCTTCTGCAGCCACTCCGGCGAAGGAGCCACCTTGACATCCGTCATCGTCACACCCATATATCTTGGCGCCCCGTCGTGACTGAGCACCTCCACCGGTATGGACTCGCCCTCACCCTCCTTGAAAGCGGATACATCGGGCAGAGTCATCTCTCCGCCAAGACCGTTGAGACGCAGATATGCCGACAGGTCTCGGGCCACACCTATATGCGAGGCTCCGTCCACCCTGTTGGGCGTAAGTCCTATAGTAAATACAGTATCGCAGCCAAGATGCAGGTATTCCCTTGCCGGCATTCCGACTGCGGCATCCTGCGGAAGCACCATGATTCCGTCATGGGATGCACCGATTCCCAACTCGTCCTCGGCGCAAATCATGCCGAAGGACTCCACTCCGCGTATCTTGGATTTCTTGATTTTTATCTTAGTGCCGTCGGGCGCAGGCAGAGATGTACCGACCGTAGCCAGCAGCACCTTCTGTCCGGCAGCCACATTAGGAGCTCCGCACACCACCTGCAGGGGCTCGGCGCCATCTGCGGTAAGTACCTTCGTCACATGCAGATGATCCGAGTCCGGATGAGGCACACATTCGAGCACATGGCCCACGACCACGCCCTCCAGTCCCCCGGGAATATCCTCCACCGTACTCATTTCCTCCACTTCAAGCCCGATAAAAGTCAGTATGTCCGCTACTTTCTCAGGCGACAGATCGAAAGAGACATACTCTTTCAGCCAGTTATACGATATATTCATTTTACGATGATTTTAATCAAACAAAGAATCTACGAACGCCTTCCTGTCAAATATCTGAAGGTCCTCTATCCCCTCTCCCACACCGATGAACTTGACGGGGATATTGAACTGGTCGGCTATACCGAGCACCACTCCTCCCTTTGCCGTACCGTCCAGCTTGGTGACTGCAAGAGCAGTGACATCAGTAGCCTTGGTAAACTCACGGGCCTGTACGAAGGCATTCTGGCCGGTGGAACCGTCCAGCACCAGAAGCACCTCATGCGGAGCGTCAGGGATGACCTTGCGCATCACATTGCGTATCTTGGTAAGCTCGTTCATAAGGTTGATCTTGTTGTGCAGACGCCCCGCCGTATCGATGAGCACCACATCCACATCCTGAGCCACAGCAGACTTCACCGTGTCAAATGCCACGGAAGCAGGATCGGCTCCCATCTGCTGCTTGACTATCGGAACACCTGCCCTCTCGCTCCATATCACCAGCTGGTCCACGGCCGCTGCCCTGAAAGTATCAGCGGCACCGAGCATCACCTTCTTGCCGGAAGCCTTCAGATTGGCTGCGAGCTTGCCGATAGTTGTGGTCTTGCCCACACCGTTCACGCCCACGACCATGATTACATACGGTTTCTTGGAGAAATCGAATACCGGAGCATCCTCCTTACCGTCCACTACCAGCAGGGACATCATCTCTTCCTTCAGTATACGGTAAAGTTCCTCGGTATTCATATATTTGTCCCGGGCCACCCTCTCCTCAAGCATGTCTATTATCTTGAGAGTGGTATCCACACCCACATCAGAAGCGATGAGAGCATCCTCTATCCCGTCCAGAACATCGTCATCCACCTTGGACTTTCCGGATATGGCTCTCGATATCCTCTCGAAAAGACCGCGCTTGGTCTTCTCCATTCCTTTATCAAGGGATTTTTTACTAAACCACGACATTATGCTGATTTCTCTATATTGTTGTCATTGTCCTCCTCATCTGTCCTCCATCTGCGGGGCCAGCCTGAGCCGTTGTGTTTCAAATAATCAAAGCCGAACACGAGAGCACATCCCGTGCATCCGCCCAAAAACGCGAATACTATCATGATTATGGCACGCTTGGGCCTGGTCCTCTCGAAGGGTATGACCACCGGCTCCACCACCGAGAGCACAGGAGTATTCTCCTTGACCTGAATCTCCATCTGCGTCTTCTGACGGGCCAGCTCGGTGTATATCGTATTGGCAAGCTCGTATTCCTGACTTAGCCTGTCATCCATGATCTGGGCCGTAGCCGTACTCAGATTCCTGTTGGCGTCCCTGAACCTCGCATACTCGAGCTGCCTGGCCTCAAACTCGGCCTTTGCCTCCACATATCTCGCATCCACAAAGTCAAGAGTGGCCTTGGTCTTCTCCAGTCTGTACTCCGTCACATATTTCTCAAGCAGGTCAAAGGCTGTCTGAGCCACCTGCGCCGCAGCATACGCCTCCGGCATCCTGGCAGACAGAGTGACATAGCCGTCCTTATCGTTGATGTCTATGCTGACACGCTTCGACAGTATCTCCAGACAGTCATACTCCCTCTTGGTATATACGGCCAGCGAGCTCTGGCCGAGCAGGATCGAATCCACCTCACGCTCTCCGCGCACCGCGTCGACTATTACTCCGGGCAGACCTAAAGTATAACGGCCGAGAGTCCCGAAAAAAGTCGTATATCCATCCTCCGGATCTGTAAAGAAGTCATACAGGGTCACGCTGTCCGGCCTCCCGTCGAATTTCACGGGAGTATACATCAGCTCCTTGACATAGTCAACATTGGACAGCAGCTGAGGGTAAACCGTGGTCGGCAATGACTCCGACTGCCCGATCTGAGAAAGGGATATGCCGGCAAGCGAGGCAAGCGAGGTCATGGACGAATTGAGCAGGCTCTCGGATGTCTGCGGTACAAATGTAGTAGAGGCCGTATACTCCTCACTGGTACACAGCGCTATGAATAATCCGAACGCTATAAAGCACAGCGTCACATAGATAATGAACCTGCGCTTGCGCCATAGTCTCACAAACAATGCGACCAGATCTATCTCGCGTCCCTCCGGGTTTTCTGTATCTGACATCCGAGTATTTTTCTAAAATTAGCTAATTTGCAAAATTATACAATCATGCAGTATTTTCCAAAAAAAAAGCCGGTCACGGCCCCCATTCGGCCCAGACCGGCTATAGATGGTAAAATCAATCCTTTAGAGAGACTCAGGGGTCAGGCCTGAATTGATTTCGACTGCGACCGCAACCTCGACCTCGCCCACCTGGGGAAGGACGGTTATCTCCTTTGAAGGATACATGATGCCGTAAGGAGTCTTCTGATACTCGGCATACACCGTCTCCACCGACTGACCGTTGGCAGACTGTACCGTCTTGAGCTTCGCGCCCGTAGCCATGTCATAGTAGTCATATGTCACTGAGCCGTCAGCACCGGCTGTCATCACCTTGTAGGCGTCACGGCCGTCTACGGACTCGATGTCGGAAGAGAGCTGGCACCCCTCGGTTCCGAGCAGCTCAGGGAAAGGACAAAGATTGCTCTCAAAGTAAGCGACAGTGGCAGGGTCGGTTATCTCCTGGGTCTGGCCCATCATGGTCACGGTCACCTTGCCGTCAACCAGCTTGATCTCCTGCATAAGGACATCTCCCTGATGCTGGGCCTGATAGAATGCCTTCGCAGGAAGGATACGCTTCTCTATACCGGTAACGGAAGTGCCCATGACTGACATCTCGCTCTTCTCATAGATGTCCTCTATACCCTCAAGCAGCTCACGGCCGCCGAGATACTTGATGTAATTGTCAAATACTGTCTGGACAGTCACGCCCTCAGCCACTTTCCTGCTCTCGATGACATTGCCCTCGAAATCCAGCACGGCCACCTTGCCGTCCGAGTCATACTGAGCCAGTGCCGGCACCACAGAGGGGTCGCCGACACAGAACCAGTACATATTGTCAGGGTCGAAATACTTGGCCACCACGCGGCGCACATCGTCTATGGTAACGGCATTGAGACGCTGCAGGTACGACGCATAGTAGTCTTCAGGAAGACCGTACCTCTCCACCGTATAGGCATAGTGCGCTATCTGGTCGATGGACTCAAGCGAGCGTGAGAAAGAGCCCGCGTACACTGTCTTGAACTTCTCCACATCCTCCTCGGTATAGTCTCCGTCCATCATGCTCTGGAGCTCCTTGCGCATCTCGTAGAACGAACTGTCGGTAGCATTGCCGTTGACATCCGCATACGCTGTGAAGCTGGCTGAGACAGGGTCGGTGCCTATGCTTGAATAAGCTCCGTATGTATAGCCTTTGGTCTCGCGGAGATTCTTGAGCAGCTTGGCGGAGAAATCACGACCGCCGTAGATGGCGTTGGCAACAGAGAGCGCAAGTACATCCTCCGAACCGGGCTTGAGGTCAATGGGCGCCATCATCTCGATTTTGGACTGTACGGCTCCGTCCTTGGGAGAGAACACCACCTCTATGCCTTCCGGACGGTTCACCTCAGGATATCCGTTCTTGATTGTCTCACCCTGCTCCCAGTCGGAGAGATATTTCTTGCAGAGCTTCTTGGCCTGCCTGAGGGTCATGTCTCCGGTAATCACGAGTATCGCGCTGTTGGGGATAATGTACTTGTCATAGTACTCGCGGCAGTCATCGACAGTGATATTGGCCACCGTAGCCTCTGTCATGATATCACCGTAAGGGTGATTCTTGGGATACAGGGTCGCAGTCTCTATATTGCCGATGATGGCACCGGGAGAGGACTTTGACATCTGAAGTCCTCCGACAGCCTGGTCCTTGATCTTCTCAAGCTCATCCTCAGGGAATGTGGGGTTGAAAAGCACATCCGTGAGGAGCTCCATCATCTGATCAGTGTACTTGGTCAGAGTCGTGAAACCGATATAGTTGGACCTGGTACCGAAGCTGGCTCCGAGGAAATCGGCCTCATCGTTGATCTGCTGCATGGTACGGTTGACAGTACCGCGGCTCCACAGGTCTCCGAAGAAAGCGGACTCGCCAGCCTTCTCACCCTCCACGAAGGGATCGATGACGAAACGGATGCCGAACGACACCACAGGGCGGGTATGGTCCTCCACGAGGATCACGCGCATTCCGTTCTTTGTTGTGAATTTTTCCACCTCGCCGAACTCAATCTCTGGAGTCGGACCGGGTTCCGGAGCCTTTGTCCTGTCAATCTGGGCACTCAGCGGGAAGACTGACAGAAGGGCAGCCATCAAAGTAAGTGACAATTTATTTCTCATGATAAATACTTTCTATATGTTTGGTTGATTAGTTCTGTTTGGGAAGATAGTAGATGGATATCTTCTGGGCGGGGTCGATATACTTCTTGGCCACCTCTATTACCTGCTCTTTCGTAATGCCGGCATAGGCGTTGTGGGCCTCATTTACGAAATCTGTATTCTTGAAATAAGTATAGGCGGTAGCCAGTTCCTCTGCCACACCCTCTATGGTGTTGTTGGACAGAGCCACCGATGTCTCCACCATATTCATCACTTTCTGGAATTCCCTGTCGGAAATGCCTTCCTCAAGAAGTCCGTATATCACAGAGTCCACATCAGCCTCAAGGACAGACAGGTCCACATTGTTGGGGAAAGCCTGTGTCATGAAAAGTCCCGGATGCTCCAATGGAATCATCGAGCTGGCCGCCATCAGGGCTGTCTGCTTGCCGTCAACGATTCCGGTCTGGAAACGGCTCGAGTTGCCGGAAGAGAGAATGGCGTTGAACACGACCATTGAGAAATAATCCTCGGTACCGTAAGCCGGAGCGGGATATACCTCGATAAGCATAGGCATCTGGATATTGTCATATACAGTATCCTTCACGGGAGCCGTTCTGCGCGGCTCGATACCGGGTTCCGGACGGCGGATAGGCATGGTTCCCTTAGGTATGTCGGCGAAATATGCCTCCACCCACTCCTTGGCCTGGTCCATATCGAAATCTCCGACGATAGTGAGCACCGCATTGTCGGGCACATAGAACATATCGTGGAAGTTCTTGAAATCCTCAATGGACGCATTGCGCACATGCTCCTCCGAGCCTATCACATCGTGATTGTACGGATGCACCTTATAGGAATTTGTGAATATCTCATAAAGAGCAGAGCCGTAAGGCTGGTTGTCGCGGGTCTGTCCCATCTCCTGGCATACCACATCCTTCTGTGTAGCGACACCGATCTCCTCGATCTTAGGATGCAGCATCCTCTCGGACTCAAGCCACAGGCCGAGCTCCAGATAATTGGAGGGCAGCTTCTCGTAGTAATAGGTACGGTCGAAGCTGGTGTTGGCGTTGAGAGATCCGCCGGCATCGGTCACATACTGGTCATAAGTGTGACGCGGAATGTTCTCCGTACCCTCGAACATCAGATGCTCGAAAAAATGCGCGAAGCCGGTCAGATGCGGCTCCTCGTTCTTGGAGCCGACATGATACATCACGGAGACTACGACATTGGGAGTCTTGTGATTCTGTGAGAGAATCACATGCAGACCATTGTCGAGGTCGTACTCCTCAAACTTGATATTCTGCGCCGAAGCGGCCACAGGCAGCAGCGCTGCCGTCAGAATAAGAATTAAAAGGTTCTTCTTCATACTTGATTGACTGTTTTAATATTTGTGTTCATTATTATCTTCAGATACACACCTCACGCGCCCGTCCGAAAGGACATAACGCTCGCCGGTACCGGGACATACCGCAGTACCGTCGGGTGCAAAGTCCAGGCGGTAGCCGGCCCTGCTCATCCACCCCGTCTGACGGGCCGGATTGCCGACCACAAGAGCATAATCCGGAACATCCTTGGTTATTACGGCTCCCGCCCCGATGAAAGCCCACTCGCCTATGTCGTGGCCGCACACCACCGTGGCATTGGCCCCTATAGTGGCGCCCCTGCCCACCCTCGTGCGCGCATACTGGCCGCGGCGGTTGACCGCACTGCGCGGATTGACCACATTGGTAAATACGCAGGAGGGCCCGAGGAACACATCATCCCCACATGTCACACCGGTATACACCGACACATTGTTCTGCACCTTGACATTGTCTCCGAGCACCACATCCGGTGATATCACCACATTCTGACCTATATTGCAGTTACGGCCGAGCACTGCCCCCGTCATGATATGGGAGAAGTGCCATATCTTGGTTCCCTCCCCTATGGAACATCCGGGGTCTATCACTGCTGATTCATGCGCGAAATAGCTGTCGGCCATAATATTATCTCTTAAAAAAATCCATAATGGCCTCCGCTATCCTCTCCTGTTCCACAGCCTCAAGTTCGGTATGCATTGGCAGCGAAAGTACGGATGCCGCAAGCTCATCAGCAATTTTCAGGCCACTTCCGTCATACAGGTAGGCATTTTGCCGGTACAGAGGAAGCGGATAATATATCATGGAAGGAATGCCCCTCGATGCCAAAAACTCCTTGAGTGCATTCCGGCGGCCGTCACGGACCCTGAGGGTATACTGATGATAGACATGGGTACTGTACGGAGCCTCCACCGGCAATTCCACGCCGTCCACTCCCCGGAGCAAGGCATTGTATCTGTGCGCGGCAGTCCGCCTGGCCCCGCAGTAATCGTCCAGATACCGCAGCTTGACCTCAAGCACGGCTGCCTGGATGGTATCCAGACGGGAGTTGCAGCCGATGACATCGTGATGATACTTCACACGCTGACCGTGATTGGCCGTCATGCGGATGCGTTCCGCCAAAGCGTCATCATCGGTAAAAAGAGCTCCGCCGTCTCCATAGCAGCCGAGATTCTTCGAAGGGAAAAACGAGGTGCATCCGATATGCCCGACAGCACCTGTGCGCCTTCTCTTGCCGTCCCTATATATATACTCGGCCCCGAGCGACTGGGCATTGTCCTCCACCACATAAAGTCCGTGAGCGGAAGCGAAATCCATTATCGGCTCCATGTCGCAGCTCTGGCCGAACAGATGGACGGGAATTATGGCCCGCGTTCTCGGCGTATGAGCCTTCTCGATAAAACGCATGTCCGTATTGAAAGTATCCCGGTCCACATCCACCATCACCGGCTTCAGCCCCAACAGGGCTATCACCTCCGCCGAAGCCACATAGGTAAATGCAGGGACGATAACCTCATCCCCGGGCCTCAGGCCTAATGCCATCAGAGCTATCTGCAAGGCATCGGTACCGTTGCCGCAGGTAATGACATGCCCTGCTCCAGTGTACTGCGCAAGGGCCGAGGCAAATCTTCCGACCGCCGGACCGTTGATGAACGCAGAGCTGTCGATGACCTCCGCTATGGCTGCGTCGACCTCCGCCTTGATCCTCATGTACTGACCGTGAAGGTCGACCATCTGTATCTTCTGCTGTTCCTGCATTGCGTCCTCCTTCATTTTACCAACCGAAGGGATGAGGTGCTAAAGGCAGCTTCGCGAGGGGATGGTAATCGCCCTTGAGGCCGACGGGCACGGCCGTGCGTATCTGACTGACTATCTCGATGCATGGACGGGCCTCGCTGATGCGGAAGCCCTCGCCCGCGAGTATCTTCTCGTAGCTGCGGGTGTGGAGTTCGGTGAAGCCGGCGCTGAACTCAAACTCCTCTCCGTCGATCATGATCGTGCGGTAGGTGCGCTTCTCACCCTGAACGGCATTCTCCGGCAGGTTGTCCGCGTTGATGCTCAGGAAGTAGCGCACGCGGGCCTTTTTCAGGCCGAGGTAGCCGGCCACCCGGTCGTGGCTCTTGACATGCACGATGTTCTCGCTCACGGGTCCGAATATCCACTGGAGCATGTCGTAGAAATGCACGCCGATATTCGTGGCCACTCCCCCGCTCTTGTGCTCGTCGCCCTTCCAGGAGGCGTAGTACCAGTTGCCGCGGGAGGTGATATAGGTCAGGTCCACATCGTAAATCTTGTCCGCCGGGCCCTCGTCTATCTTCTTCTTCAGAGCCGCTATCGAGTCGTGGAGACGGAGCTGGAGGATGTTATAGGCCTTATGACCTGTCTCCTCCTCTATCTTCATGATGGCGTCTATGTTGTGGGGATTGAGCACCGCGGGCTTCTCGCAGATGACATCTGCGCCGAGCCTCAGTCCGTAACGCATGTGCGCGTCGTGCAGATAGTTGGGGGTGCAAACAGAAAGCATCTCTATCTGACGGTCAGTGCCCTTGAGCTTCGTGCAGTGACGGTCGAACAGCTCCTGCTCCGTAAAAAAAGCAGCATCGGGGAAATAACTGTCCATGATCCCGACACTGTCGAAGCGGTCATAGGCCGCCTGCAGAATATTGCCTGTATCCTTTATCGCCTTCAGATGTCTTGGCGCTATGTAGCCGCCCACACCTATGAGCGCGAAATTCTTTGCTGACATGTCCTATATTTTAACAATCTTACAAATGTAGTCAATTTTTCCTAATCTCGGATATCTTTCCATACTCAGCGCTGATTTTCCGTCCCGTCCATCCGCTCCGGCACCTACCCGCATATGAAAAGTGTCATATTTGTGTCATTGAAAAAACATTACCAACCTTTAAAACTCAAAACACAACATGCGCTACAGATTCATGATACTCCGATACAACACCGGCAAGGACGGATACACCGCTGTCACCCTGCGCGTAACCAAGGACAGGAAACGCAAATACATAAGTACCGGCCTCAGGGCCAGGCCAGAGCAGTGGGACGAGCACGGAGACCGCTTCATAGCAGACCGCCGCCTCGTCCCAAGATACAGGGAATACAACACCCGGCTGTCAGAGCTCGAGGCGCGTGTCAACGCAGTCCTGAGGGACTTCGACAGCGGCAGGATCGACTGGACCCTCAACCAGTTCGAGACAGCCTATGTCGGGAAGGTATCCAAGGGACGGGTCAGGGATTACTTCGGAGGCCTTATCGACACCCTGAGAGAGACCGGCCACATCGGCAACGCAATATGCTACAGCCGCACGATGCACATGATGGAGCTTTTTGACAACCGCCTGGACAAAAAGGTGTTCCCCGAGATAGACATCAAGTATGTCAAGGCATTCGACATCTTCCTGCAGAAACGGGGATGCCGGGGCAATACCCGCAAATACTACCTCAAGGCACTGAGGGCCGTCCTCAACAAGGCCATCCAGGACAAGGAAGCTCCGGAGAGCACCTACCCTTTCGGCAAAGGCGGATTCAACATCGCCGCCTTGGAGGAGGAGACAGCAAAGCGATATCTGTCCCACGAGACGATGCAGCGGATCAAGACATGCCCTCTGACCAATCCTGTACTTGAAAAGACAAGGCGGCTCTTCCTTTTCATGTATTACTGCTACGGCATCTCGTTCATCGATGCCGCGCTGCTTACACGCGCCAATATCGTCAGGCGCAGCGGCGGAGACTATATCGTCTACAAAAGACGCAAGACAAAGGAGAGCAAGAACGCAAAGGCAATCCATATACGCATTACCCCGCAGATACAGGAACTCATGAACTGGTTCGCAGCCAATACGGTCCTGACGGCCGACTACCTTCTGCCCATCGTTTCCGTCCAGGGCTGTACCGGAGAACGGCTCTACCGGCACATAAGAGGCCGGTATCGGCGCAACGGTCAGTACCTTGCCTGCCTCGGCCGGACCTTAGGCCTCACCGGCATGCGGCTGACCAGCTACTGCGCCAGACACACCATGGCCATGACCCTGCAGGACCACCGCGTACCGCGCGAAGTCATCGCCCAGATACTCGGGCACAAGAACCTGTCCACCACAAGCACCTACCTCGACAGCTTCACCGACAGCGTCATCGACGAGGCCGCCCGCGTCCTGTAACCGGTCCGTCCCACGCCCCGGCCATGACATTATGGCGTCATAACCGATTGCTCCCATGCTCTCTCCCATTCACGCCATACACTAAGTAACACTCACTTACGCACACCTATCTCTTCCTTCCGATACACGCCCCACGAGCGCATACTCATCGCGAAGGTGCGTGAGTACGACTACTCCTCCGCCCGCGGGGTCGCCGACCGCCTGAAGGACCTGGCGCAGGAGGTGGACATCCCGGCCGCCGTCCTGCTGATGAAGCGCACCGTTCCCGAATTCAAGTCCCGCAACTCCCCCTACGAGGAACTCGACCGCCAAGTAGAGCGGGAGCAGCACGCCGCCGCGCGGCAGACCGCCTGACCAGCGGATTTTTACGGAAGTGGTTTTTTCTTCCGCACCGAATGACTTACTTTTGCAGGTGAATTCAAAAACAGAATAATATGGGATACATTGAAGAAAAGTGTGCGCCTACGCTGACCGGAAAGTCTGCGAGACGCTTTTTGGAGGCGATGGAGGAAGTGGACAGACTGCCCCATAGAGAATTGCCGGAGGATTTCTTTGACGAATTTGAGAAATTCCAGGAGAAATCAAGACGCTATGAAGCGGAACTGAGACGGAGCTTGAAACTAAAAGACGCGGGAAAGCATGAGGCGGGAGAGATTCAGACTGAGGGAGTACTGTGTTAGCTCAGCCTTAAGCACCGGCATTGATTTAAGCGGATTTTACTGCGGAGACGAGTCTCTTGACCACTATTTCCACAACGAGGCCGCTGCATATGAGAGCGAGATGCTCTCCAGAAACTATGTATTCATCACACAGGACGGCAAGCATGAGCCGGTAGCCGCATTCTCTATCTGCAACACCAGTATAAATATGCCGATACTGTGCAGCAATACCAGAAACAGACTGCAGCGCAGAATACCCAATTCAAAAAGAAAACGGACATATCCGGCACTACTGATCGGCAGAATAGGAGTCAATGTACGATATCATGGACAAGGAATCGGTTCGCAGGTCATAGACTACATAAAGCACATGTATCTGCATGAATCGACTCGCGGACTCTGCCGTTTTCTTTTAGTGGATGCCATAAACAGCCCGGATGTTATCAGATTCTATCAGAATAACGGCTTTATCACACTGTTTGGTACAGAAGATGACGAAAGGCAGTCTTTTAATATGGCAACAGCCCTGAAGACCAGAATGATGTATTGCGATTTAAAACTGTGGCGCGAACGGCAGACCGCCTGACCCAAGTCCAAGACATAAAACACACTATACAACGATGAGAGATTACAGAATCGCCGTAGCCGGCACAGGCTATGTGGGACTGAGCATAGCTACGCTGCTGTCCCAGCACCATCATGTGACCGCCGTGGATGTCATCCCTGAGAAGGTTGAGATGCTCTCCCGCCGGCAGTCGCCCATCCAGGACGAGTACATAGAGAGGTACCTTGCGGAGAAGCCGCTGGACCTCACCGCCACATTGGACGGCAGGAAGGCCTACGCCGATGCGGACTTCGTGGTCATCGCGGCCCCGACCAACTACGACCCGGTCAGGAACCACTTCGACACCGGGCATGTGGAGGAGGTGATCGACCTGGTGCTGGAGGTCAACCCGAACGCGGTGATGGTCATCAAGTCCACCATCCCGGTGGGCTACTGCCGCAGCCTGTATGTCAGGTACTGGAAGCAGGGCCTCAGGAGGCTGAACCTTCTCTTCGCCCCGGAGTTCCTGCGCGAGAGCAAGGCCCTTTACGACAACCTCTATCCCAGCCGGATAATAGTGGGCATACCGAAGCTGATAGACAGCCCGGAGTTCGAGGAGGAGAACGGGGCCATCGGAGCGATAGCGGACCTGCCGTTCCTGGAGAGCGCCGCCCGCGAGTTCGCGGCCCTGCTGCAGGAAGGCGCCATAGAGCAGGACATCCCGACGCTTTACATGGGCCTCAAGGAGGCCGAGGCGGTCAAGCTGTTCGCGAACACATACCTCGCGCTCAGGGTGAGCTACTTCAACGAGCTTGACACCTATGCGGAGGTCAAGGGCCTCGACTCCGCGGCCATCATCCGGGGCGTGGGCCTTGACCCGAGGATAGGCACTCACTACAACAACCCGTCGTTCGGCTACGGGGGCTATTGTCTCCCGAAGGACACCAAGCAGCTGCTCGCTAACTACGAGGACGTGCCGCAGAACATGATGACCGCGATCGTGGAGAGCAACCGCACGAGGAAGGACTTCATCGCCGGGCAGGTGCTGAAAATGGCCGGAGCGCACGAGTACGACGGGCAGTGGGACCCGACGAGGGAGCACGAGACCGTCATCGGCGTGTACCGCCTGACGATGAAGACCGGCAGCGACAACTTCCGTCAGAGCAGCATCCAGGGCGTGATGAAGCGCATCAGGGCCAAGGGTGCGACGCTGATCGTCTACGAGCCCACTCTGGAGGACGGGAGCACGTTCTTCGGGAGCGTTGTGGTCAACGACCTTGCGGAGTTCAAGCGCCGCTCGCAGGCCATCATCGCCAACCGCTACGACCCCTGCCTGGACGATGTGAAGAATAAGGTCTACACACGCGACATCTTCCACCGGGACTGACAGAAAAGTTTTGTCAGAAGTGGTTTTTAATTCCGCCCCGAATGACTTCCTTTGCCAAAGAAATTAAATATTAAAAATACGAACTTTATGGCTATAGAATTTAAGAGCGGACCGGTGCTGACAGGAGAATCGGCCAGAAGGTTCCAAGAAAGACTGGAGATGGTGGACAGACTTCCGGAGAAAGAACTGCCGGAAGGTTTCTATCAAGATTTGGAGGAATGCATTGAGAGATCAAGAAAATTTGTGAGGGAGCATGAGGCGTTGGGATTTCAAGCTGTCTGAACTGTGCGAGCATATCCGGCTACCGCAAGGTCAACTGCTGTAGGAGTTCACATGCGGAGACACAGATATCTATGATTTTTTCCGAAAGGAATCATTACTGTATGAAAAAGAGCTTTTAAGCAAGTCTTACTGTTTTTTTGACAATAAAAAGAATTGCATCATCTGTGCATTTTCCTTGTCAAACGACAGTATCAAGACACCTTTATTGACAAAATCTGCAAGGAACAGACTGCAGAGGAATATTCCGAACGAAAAACGAACCCGCACTTATCCTGTCGTGCTGATAGGTCAGCTTGGCGTCAATGCCAACTACCGCAATATGTCGATTGGATCACAGACGATAGAGTACCTGAAAACATGGTTGACACACAGCAGCAATAAGACGGGCTGTCGTTTCATCCTTGTGGACTCACTCAACAATCCGCAGACGATCAATTTTTATGAAAGAAACGGATTTATTCCACTCTACTCGTCCGAGCAGGAGGAACGCGAGGCTTTCATGCTGCCTTCCAGCGCATCGCTCAGAACGCGTATGATGTACTGTGACTTGAAGCTGTGGTTGCAGACTCGCTGATTAACTTACAAATCTTACGCATATACAAGGGGTTCTCCTTTGGAATTCTATGACGAAGAGAGTAGAAGCAAATCGTTACAAACATGTAAAGAAAGAACCCGGGGAATAATTTGTAAATTCTTTTTATCAATTTGATTTAAGGCAATATTTTATGTGCTTTACAGATTTACATACTGTAAAACACAAGTCTTACCAATTCTCTTCACACCCGGCTGGGCGATGAGAACATACACGATAAATTCAAACATTGTTTATGAGTATATTCGCAGACAAAGTCCTGTTGATAACAGGCGGCACGGGCAGTTTCGGCAACGCCGTGCTGAGGCGTTTCTTAGATTCGGACATCCGGGAGATCCGCATCTTCTCGCGCGACGAGAAGAAGCAGGACGACATGCGCCACCACCTCCAGGCGCAGTATCCGGAGCAGGCCGGGAAGGTGAAGTTCTACATCGGCAACGTGCGTGACAGGAGCTCGGTTGACGTGGCGATGCGCGGAGCGGACTATGTGTTCGCGGCGGCTGCGCTGAAGCAGGTCCCCTCGTGCGAGTTCTTCCCGATGGAGGCCACGCGGACCAACGTGCTGGGCACGGGCAATGTGCTGGACAGCGCGATAGAGTACGGCGTGCGTAATGTGGTGGTCCTGTCCACCGACAAGGCGGCGTATCCCATCAACGCGATGGGCATCTCGAAGGCCCTGATGGAGAAGGTGGCGATAGCCAAGGGGCGCGAGCTGGGCGAGGGCGCGGCGACGACGATCTGCTGCACGCGCTACGGCAACGTGATGGCCAGCCGGGGCTCGGTGATCCCCCTGTGGGTGGAGCAGATGACCGAGGGCAAGCCCATAACCATAACTGACCCGAACATGACGCGTTTCATGATGACTCTGGACGACGCGGTGGACCTGGTGGTGTACGCGTTCACCCACGGGCACAACGGCGACCTGTTCGTTCAGAAGGCCCCGGCGGCCACCCTCGACACCCTGGCGAGAGCACTTAAGGATATATATGCAAAAGTTGACCCCAAGTACGGAGAGACGGAGGTGAGGGTCATCGGCACGCGCCACGGTGAGAAGCTCTACGAGACCCTCGTGACGCGCGAGGAGATGGCCAGGGCGATAGACATGGGCGATTATTTCCGGATACCGTGCGACACGAGGGATCTGAACTACGACAAGTACTTCCGTGAGGGCAGCGAGGACCTCTCGCGCATCGAGGACTACCACAGCCACAACACCCGGCGCCTTGACGTGGAGGGCATGAAGGAGCAGCTGATGCGCCTTCGCTTCATCAGGGAGGACCTGGGCCTTCTTCCCAGGGCCAAGGCCCGCGACATCCGCTCCGAGTAGCGTTCCGTGCCCTGCCGCCGGCGCGCAGAACAATCGGCGGCGCACATCCGAGGACAGCCTGTCTGCGTCCTCCACAGTCACATCAATCACAGAATATCACAATGAGAATACTTGTTACCGGGGCCCGGGGGTTCGTGGGGAGGAACCTGTGTTCCCAGCTGCGCAACATCCGCGACGGCAGGGCCCGCAACTATGACATAGCCGTGGATGAGGTCTACGAGTACGACATCGACTCCACGTCCGGGGAGCTGGACACATGGTGCGCCAAGGCCGACTTCGTGTTCAACTTGGCCGGTGTCAACCGCCCGAAGGACCCGGAGGAGTTCATGCGGGGCAACTTCGGATTCGCCTCCACCCTTCTTGATACCCTTAAAAGACACGGCAACACCTGCCCTGTCATGCTCTCCTCCAGTATCCAGGCCACCCTCGCCGGCCGCTTCGGCGACAGCGAGTACGGCAGGAGCAAGAGGGCCGGCGAGGAGCTGTTCTTCAAATATGCGGAGGAGACCGGCGCGAGGGTGCTGGTGTACCGCTTCCCCAACCTCTACGGCAAGTGGTGCCGCCCGAACTACAACAGCGCGGTGGCCACCTTCTGCCACAACATCGCCAACGGCCTGCCCATACAGGTCAACGATCCTGATGTTGAGCTGGAGCTGCTGTACATCGACGACCTGGTGGACGAGATGATCCTGGCCCTCCAGGGCAGGGAGCACCGCTGCGAATTCGACGGAGTCAGGACCATCCTGCGCGTGGACGGCCGCTACTGCGCCGTCCCGCTCACCCACCATGTGAAGCTGGGCGAGATCGTGGACCTGCTCCACAGATTCGCCGACATGCCCCGGACTCTCATGATCCCGGAGATGCCCTCCGACGGCTTCACGAAGCGGCTTCTGAGCACCTACCTGAGCTACCTGCCCAAGGAGAAGGCGGTCTTCGACCTTAAAATGAACACCGACGGGCGCGGCAGCTTCACCGAGCTCGTGAAGACCCCCGGCTGCGGGCAGGTGTCCGTCAACATCTCCAGGCCGGGCGTCACCAAGGGGCAGCACTGGCACCACACCAAGTGGGAGCAGTTCATCGTCGTCTCCGGCCACGGCCTCATACAGATGCGCAAAGAGGGCACGGACGAGATACTCAGTTACGAGGTCAGCGGCGACAGGATACAGAGCGTCATAATGCTTCCGGGCTACACCCACAACATCATCAACCTCTCGGAGACGGAGAACCTGGTCACCGTGATGTACTGCAACGAGGTCTTCGACAAGGACCGTCCCGACACATACTCCGACCCAGTAGATAAACAGCAATAGGACATGGAACTCAAGACAGACTACTCAGACATACACTTCAAGGATGACGGCAGGATCAGACTGCTGATCATCGTGGGCACCAGACCGGAGATCATCCGCCTGGCGGCCGTCATCAACAGGGCCCGCAGGTACTTCGACACGCTGCTGGCCCACACCGGACAGAACTACGACTACAACCTCAACGGCATCTTCTTCCGCGACCTGAAGCTGGAGGACCCCGACGTCTACATGAACGCCGTCGGGGACGACCTGGGGGCCACCTGCGGCAACATCATCAACGCCAGCTACAAGCTCATGGCGGCCACCAGGCCCGACGCTGTGCTGGTCCTCGGGGACACCAACTCCTGCCTGAGCGTCATCGGCGCGAAGAGGCTGCACATCCCCATCTTCCACATGGAGGCCGGCAACAGGTGCAAGGACGAGTGTCTTCCCGAGGAGACCAACCGCAGGATTGTGGACATCATCTCGGACGTGAACATGGCCTACAGCGAGCACGCGAGGAGGTACCTCGCGGAGTGCGGGCTGCCGAGGGAGCGCACCTACGTCACCGGCTCCCCGATGGCCGAGGTGCTGAGGGAGAACCTTGAGGAGATAGAGGCCTCGGATGTCCATGGGAGGCTCGGCCTGGAGAAGGGCAGGTACATCCTTCTCTCGGCCCACAGGGAGGAGAACATCGACACCGAGAGCAACTTCCTCTCCCTCTTCAATGCCATCAACGCCATGGCGGAAAAATATGACATGCCTGTGCTGTACAGCTGCCACCCCAGGTCCCGCCGCAGGCTGGAGGCCAGCGGGTTCAGGCTGGACCCGAGGGTCAGGGTGCAGGAGCCCCTGGGCTTCCACGACTACAACTGCCTCCAGATGCACTCCTTCTGCACGGTCAGCGACAGCGGCACGCTCCCCGAGGAGAGCTCGTTCTACGCCTCCGTCGGCAGGCCCATCTCCGCCGTCTGCATCAGGACCAGCACCGAGAGGCCCGAGGCCCTCGACAAGGGCTGCTTCGTCCTCAGCGGCATCGACACTAAGGGTCTGCTGCAGTCCGTCGAGCTCGCCGTCAGGATGACCGCCGACGGATACAGCGGCATACCCGTCCCCGACTACGCCGACGATGTCTCCGGCAAGGTCATCAGGATCATACAGTCCTATGTCGGCGTCGTAAACAAGATGGTCTGGAGAAAATTCTAAAAAATGCTTGATAATTGCTATATGCCAAACTTCAGGAATTATCAAAATAAACGATATTAATGGTGATTTACACTATTATTAAATGCTGTCCTTTTGAACGAAAACCTCAAATAATGATTAAAAATAAGCTAATAGAGAGATTAAGTAAAAATAATTTATTAAAAGATTCCTTTTGGGCATTATTTGGTAATTCGGTCTCAAAAATTCTTGCACTTATAATAGGAATTACGATAGCAAATATGCTAGGTAGCGAAGATTATGGCAAATATGGTTTAATAAAAAGTACATTAATAAGTATTTCTGTATTTTCTACTTTTGGTCTAGGGATAACAGGGACAAAATATATTGCCCAATATAAGGATTCTAATGCTGATATAATTAACAATATATGCCATGACATTGTAAAAATATCACTGTACACAAGTGGATTAATTGCAATTATAATTATATTGTTTGCGAGACAAATTGCTATGTATCTGGAAATGTCTGATATGACATCAACATTAAGGCTGTCTAGTATAGCAATTGTTTTTAATGCTATCAATACTGCTCAGACAGGAATCTTAGCGGGATTTAAAAAATTTAAAGATATTTCAAATTATAATCTTATAACTGGCATATATCTTTGCGTCTGTTCTATTGCAGCCACCTACTATATTGGTCTCAATGGTGCAATTCTGTCATTAGGAAGCTCATATATTATTAATTTCTTCCTTAACAATTTTACCCTTTCGAAGATTCGAAAAAATTATCCTAAGATTACAAAAAAAAAATCATTTATAAAAGACATGATTTTTTTTTCCCTTCCGTTAGCATTACAAGAAGGACTGCAATCACTCTCTAATTGGTTAACAATTGTTGTTTTAGTTAAATTATCATGCTATTCTGAGTATGGCATTTATTCTGCGGCAGCACAATGGACAGCGGCTATCAGTTTTATTCCCGCTATTTTAAAAAATGTCACATTGTCATATTTATCAGATACTACAACTAATAATAGCAAAATCGTTAAAATTATGCTATTAGCCAATTTAGTCAGTTCTGGTGTTTTTTTTATAATTATCTTAATTGCATCATCCTTAATATCAAGATGGTATGGAGAATCTTTTGATGGCATTAGTATTGTCCTTAATATATTAATTTTCTCATCTGTTTTGGGGTCTTTAGGTAGTGTATTTGTTCAAGAATTAATATCTAAATCCAAAAATTGGATAACATTTTCAATCTCTTTATTAAAAACGATATTAATTATTTTAGTAGGTTGTATACTTATTATAGGAATGAAATATAGGGGGGCAATGGCTTTTTCATACTCAACCCTATTTGCCAATATCGTATACCTGTCGTTACTCGTGGTTTCATATAAAAAATATCTAAAATCATGAATGCATACTTTCTATGTGCTACACAATCGTCAAATCTAGGCGATTTATTGATTAATAAGATGCTAATAGATGAATTATGCAAATACGGATTTGTATTTGTTGACTGCTATAATATCCCATTAGAATTTAAGAAATATATATTAGAAAATAATAATGCAGTTGATGTATACAACGCCAAAGGATTTTCAATTAAAAAAGGAAATATTGCTAAATTTAACTTCTTTTTAAAAGAAAATGATATTCAATGCTTCACTCAAAGTCCCGGGCCGTTAGGTAAACTTAGTAGAAAATATTCCATTTATTTTAAACTCATATCGCTTATACTAAAATTTCATAAAATAAAATATTTTCTTATAGGAAATTGCTGTTCAAGAGCAATCGCATTGAAAGAAAAAATATCTATAGATTATGCAAATGCATATTATCTTCGTTCCAAGTCATCGCAAAAATATTTATTAAGTTACCACATAAAGAATGTAAATTACATTCCTGATATAGCTTTCTTATACCGCAATAAAGCTATAATTTCAAAAAAGAATAAAATCGCGGCATTATGTTTCAGAGAAATAAAATCTGATTATAACTCATTTATTAAATGGCTTCAACAGATTGTCTCTTTATTGAAAGCATATGACTATCAAATAGAGTTAATCTACCAGGTGGCTACAGATAAAGACTTTACCTATAAAGTACATGAGGATATATCTAAAAGATTTAAAGATATTTCATTAAAAAATAATATCATATGGTATGATAATATAAACTACTACTCTGGAAAAGCAATGATAATTAGTAATAGATTACACTCCTTATTGTTGGGTGCTATCCATAATGCAATTCCAATTGCATTATGCGATAATTCTCCAGAAACTCTAAAAATTAATGATGTATATAATTCTGTTTTTCCTGATAAATCATCCTATTTGCAAATATCAATAAATTCATATTCAAATTTACACCATATTATCAAAAATTATGAATCCATGGAGGAATATGTCGCTTGTATAGCTGACAATAATTCATCTTTGTGCCATAATATGATTAATGAAATAGCACACTATTGTTCTGCGATATAATGAATTTGTTCAATTTATACATTATTGCATTTATATTAGTTAATCCCATTTTTAATTGTATTCTTTTTTCCATTGGGATACATAGTGAATCCGGACAATTGCAAGTTGCCTACATCACTATGTTCATATTAACTTTTCTTTACATTTTAAGAGATTTTGCAAGACAACCTACTAAAATTAGTATAAACTTCTTTATCATTCTTATTATATCCATTATTCTAACATTACTATTTTTTTTAACTCAATTCTTCTATAGCATGCCTAATGCTATGTATGAGTCTGAATTATTATGTTGGGGTGCAAGTTCATTACCAGCTTTTTTTTGTGGATTATTATATAAAAAAGAAAACCCCGAAAATTTACATAAGATATTACCTTTTTTTATCGTTCCTCTAACTATTATAATATCTTATGTATCATTTACGACAGATAGCAGAACTTCAGCTGATCGAATTTTGGATGAAGCCACTGGTATGAATTATCAAAGTATTGCATACTATATGGCTCAATTATTCGGATTGACAATATTTTGTATAATATCAGGAAAAAATAAGAAAGAAATAAAAACAAATTTAGTTTTATCAGCTTTACTTATACTCCAATTTATAACATGTGTATTTTCTGGAGGACGAGGCGGATTATTGCTGCTGCTATTATATTTCATTTTCTTTGTATATAAAAAAATTAAATCTCAAAAGGTTAATATAATATCAATTTTAGGATTGATATTATTACTTATGATATTGTTATTTTTAGTTTTTAAATTCAACATACTTAATACAACTGGCTTTTCAAGACTCGTTGATACTTTTCAACAAGGAGATTCAAATAGAGCAATCCTACAAACAAAAGCACTTGAATCATTTAGTGAATCGCCAATTTGGGGCCATGGTATTGGCTCAATCTTTTTCGAGATAGGAACATATAGTCATAATATTCTTATTGATATTATGGTAGAAACTGGTATTATCGGATTAATCTCTATTGTTCTATTTGTAATAAAGTGTTCCTCTATCTTGATAAAGAAGAATGATTATAACTCATTGTTTATCACAATTATTTTCATTTATGCATTAACATTAAATACCTTTAGCGGTTATTGGTTGGCGAATCATTTACTATGGTTTGTATTTGGTTATATTATATCTTGTAGAGGAGATTTAAATTTTTCTCGCGTAAACTGAAGTGCGAGTTGTAATATCGCCTTTGATTATCAATTGAAATAAATTATTTCATACCAATGGATAAAGTTTGTTTAATCTATAATTATGCACAACATTATCGCTCAGATATTTTTGTTTTACTAGACCAAAATATGAATATTGAATTTTATTTTGGAAATACAATGGGCGATGTTAAGAAAATGGACTACTCCCTTCTTAAACATAAAGTTACAGAAGTAAGAAATAAAAGAATCGGCCCAATTGAATGGCAAACAGGTATTATAAAACTAGCCTTCAAACAATATGATAAATACATAATGCTTGGGGGGCCAATGACTTTGAGTACATGGATATGCACTCTTATTGCTAGAATTCAAGGGAAAAAAGTCTACTATTGGTCGCACGGGTGGTATGGTAAAGAATCAAAATTAGAGAGGTTGATAAAAAAAATTTTTTTTAGACTGCCTAATGGTTTACTTCTCTATGGGAATTATGCGAAAATGTTAATGCTGAAAGAAGGTTTTAAAGAAAGTAAGATGACCGTAATCTTCAATTCTCTTTCGTATGATAAACAATTAGCAATTAGACAAAATTTACAGAAATCGTCGTTGTATGAGATTCATTTTGGGAATAGGAATCCAGTTGTAATTTTTATTGGTAGATTGACACCTGTGAAAAAATTAGACATGATTCTATATGCTCAGAAAAAGAATAAAGAAGATGGTATGAATTTTAATGTAACTTTTATAGGAGATGGCTCTGAAAGAATAAATCTTGAATTATTGTCAAGAAAATTAGAATTAGAAAATAATGTTTGGTTTTATGGAGCTAGTTATAATGAAAGTGAACTTTCTCAAATTATATACGATGCAGACTTGTGCGTAGCTCCAGGAAATATTGGATTAACTGCAGTACATGCAATGACATATGGATGTCCATGTATTTCGCACAATGATTTTAAATGGCAGATGCCCGAATTTGAGGCGATTCATCCAAATTACACAGGTGCTTTTTTTAAAAAAGACAATATTGAATCCTTATCGATAACTATTAGAAATTGGTTTAAAAATAATCAAAACAGACGGGATGAAATCAGGAATAATTGCTATGCTGAGATTGATAAACATTGGAATCCGCATAAGCAATTAGATATAATTATAAACGCGATACACTACAATAAATAGCATTATGACTGACATAACAGCAATTATCCTCACAAAAAACGAAGAGGTAAATATAGAAAGGTGCATAAAATCACTTAATGGTGTTGTTGACCGCATTTGTGTCGTTGATAGCGGAAGTTCAGATAGAACAATAGAAATAGCCAAAAGACTTGGTGCTGAAATATTTTATCATGAGCCCTTTATTCACTACGCAGCACAATTTAATTGGGCATTGGACAATGTAGATGTTAAAACTACCTGGATTTATAGAATAGATGCAGATGAGGTTGTTACACCAGAACTTGGAGCTGAAATTGTTGAAGCATGTACAGCACATACCAATGATGATGTAAATGGATTTGTCATGAAATTTCAAATAGCATTCATGGGGAAATTCTTAAGATATGGAGGCATGTATCCATTTTATAACCTAACTATTTTTAAATATGGAAAGGGACGATATGAAGATAGAGCCATGGGAGAACATGTTATCCTTAATGAGGGAAAATGTTTGGATTTGAAGAATGATTGTCTTCATTATGATTTTAAAAGTTTAGATGCATGGATCAGCAAACATAATTGGTATGCAACACGAGAAGTTTCAGATTATTTTTCTACACGTGCAGTAGGTCAAGCTGATCCTAATTCATTATATCATGAGGCCAAAAAAGCCAGCAGGCTTCGTGATGGCATATATTATAAAATGCCCAAATTTTTAAGAGCTAAACTATATTTCTGGTATAGATACTATATAAAGTTAGGTTTCCTTGACGGGAAAGCGGGCTATGTGCATGCATTTCTACAAGCATACTGGTTTCGTTTTCTTGTTGATGCAAAAATAATGGAACGAGAGATTAAGCAAAAATAAATATTTTATGAAGATAAATAGAGGCTACTTGATTTCAAAATTTATTCGATTGATTAATAGGCCTGCCTTAAGGAATTGTTATATAGACAGAACATCTAAAGTAGGGACAGGGTCTAATTGCATAGCTGTACAAATGGGGCGATATAGTTATATGGGGAAAAACAATTCTGTTACAAATACTAAAATCGGCTCTTTTTGTTCCATTGCCAGTTATTGTGCGATCGGAGGTGGAGATCATTGCAAGACTATGATTTCCACTTCCCCAGTTTTTGTTGGGTATAAGAATATTTTTAGGAAAAATTTTGGTCATGCTGTGCCGGATATGCATAAAGAAGTTATCATTGGTCATGATGTGTGGATAGGTGAAAATGTATTTATAAATGACGGATTAAACATTGGCAATGGAGCTATAATTGGCGCACATTCTGTTGTTACGCATGATGTGCCTCCATATTCTATTGTGGCTGGTTCTCCTGCCAAAATTATTCGTTATCGCTTTTCTCCTGAAGATGTTGATTTCATCGAGAGGACTAAATGGTGGGAATGGTCGGAAGAGAAATTAATTAAAAATGGTCCCTTTTTTAATTCAATTGAAGATTTCAAAGGCATATTTAATTAAAATCAGACTCTATTATCATGACCAATCAATATCCAAATACTATGCTTTGGATAGTTACTGAACTTTTTCCCCCGGATGAAACCTCGACCAGCTACATTTTGGGAGAAATAGCTAACGCAATGGTTCAAAAATATAATGTCGGGGTCATCTGCGGTCCGGAGATATATGACAAACGAAAAAAAATAGATGTCGAACATAAATTCAAACTTGACGAAAGCATAGTTATTTATCGTGCTAAAGGTACTGACATAGACAAGAATACTATCATGGGAAAAACAATTTCCTTTGTCCTGATGAGCAAAAGGATTATAGCTCTTGTAAAAAAGTATGTCAGACCTACAGACAAAGTTTTGATGGTAACCAACCCTGCTCCTATGATACCTCTGATAGCCAGACTGAAAAAGAAAGTAGGGTTTGAACTTAATATACTTGTCCATGATGTTTTTCCTGAAAACACGCGCCCGGCAGGTTTAAGACTTCCGCTGTTCAACATGATAAAGCATATTTTTGACAAGGCCTATAGTTGCGCTAACCGGATTATTACCCTTGGCAGAGACATGGCCGATGTCATGAAACAGAAAGTTTTGTCAGTTCCAAATGGCAGCGCAATGCCTGATATCATTATTATTGAAAATTGGGCAGATACAGACAGTATCACACCACAACCTTTTCCGGAAGGAAAGATTATCATCGAATACGCCGGTAATATCGGGCGTGTACAAGGACTGGATAAAGTAATGGACAGATTGCCTGATGACATAGAGTTCCATCTTTACGGGACAGGCGCAATGGAAAAGACACTAAAGGCTCGAAAACAAAAAAATTTATTCTTCCATGGTCCATATTTCCGGTCTCAGCAAAACGAAGTGCTTGCAGCATGTAATATTTCTCTTGTCACATTACAGGATGGAATGTACGGGTTGGGCGTACCGAGCAAGACATACAACATCATGGCTGCCGGACGTCCTATACTTTTCATCGGACCTAAAAACAGTGAAATAGATCTGCTTGTAAGAGAGAAAAAATTAGGGTATTGCGAATGGCCAAAGCACTGGGACAGGTCTGCCTTGTCCGATATGGGCAAAAATGCACGCAGAATAGCTGTTCAGGAATATTCAAAAGCCATTATTCTGAATAAATTTCTTAAAGCTCTATAAATGGAAAAACTACTGTTTACAGGCGGCAGCGGCTTTTTGGGGAATAACATAAGGCCGCTGCTTGTAAAGGATTATTGTGTCACCACTTGTGGCATTGCTCCGGAGGATGACATCAAGGCCAACCTTGCCAAAGAAGTTCCACAGCTGGATAAGCATTACGATATAGTGCTTCATGCTTGCGGCAAAGCTCATGTCGTACCGAAGACCGAAGCGGAGAAAAAAGCATTTTATGATGTGAACTATCAGGGTTCCGTCAATCTGTGTTCAGCTCTGGAAAAAATCGGAGTTCCGAAATCGCTGGTATTCATAAGTACCGTGGCCGTCTACGGGTGTGAATTCGGAGAACTTATAACAGAGGATCATCCCCTAGAGGGGAATTCTCCGTATGCAGAAAGCAAGAAGATGGCAGAGGAATATTTGAGACAATGGTGTGATAAAAACAATGTCACCCTCGGCATCCTGCGTCCGTCATTGCTCGCTGGAAGAAATGCCCCGGGGAATCTCGGTGCAATGGTTAAGGGCATAAAGAAAGGGTATTACATGAACATTGCCGGTGGGAAGGTAGTGAAAAGTATTCTGATGGTCCAGGACATAGCAAACATCCTGCCTCTGATTGTACAAAAGGGCGGTGTCTATAATGTATGCGATACCTCTCAACCATCATTTGGGCAGATATCGGAATCTGTTGCTCGCCAGTTGGGAAAGCATAAACCTGTCAATATACCCTATTGGATGGCATGGTGCATGGCCAAGGTCGGGGACTGCCTCGGGAGCAAAGCACCAATCAATAGCTACAAGCTTGAAAAAATGACTAGAAGCCTGACATTCAGCAATGAAAAAGCCCGCATAGAACTTGACTGGAAGCCGATGGATGTACTTGCGAACTACAAAATCTGACTGTCGATTATCCTACTTATTCCACCTGCTGCAATCTATAGTTCTCCTCGATTATCTGGTATTTCCACCGCATATGTTGACATATGTGCGTTTTTGTCTTTGCCTCAGCTTATCTGAGCTTGCTACCATGCTCACCAAATAAACCTACACATCCAGAAGGGATAATATGTAATAAAAATAACTTTTAACACATAAATTTCCATGAACATACATCTCTTGTATGCCCTAATTTTTGTCCTGCTCTTTCTGGCGGAACTTCTTTATTTTAGAGTCGCCGACAAATTCAACATCATTGACAAGCCTAATGAACGGTCGAGTCATTCGTCAATAGTGTTGCGCGGAGGCGGCATTGTTTTTCTGCTTGGAGTCTGGATATGGAGCGCGTTTTATGGATTCCAGTATCCGCTGTTCCTTATAGCCGTCACCTTGGCTGCCGGCATCAGTTTCATAGATGACATCCGTTCGCTCCCTGATTCCATCCGGCTTATCGTCCAGTTTGCCGCGATGGGACTGCTCATATGGCAGTTGTTCAGTGCCTCCGGAGACAGTGCGTTGTTCGGTGACGGGAATATATGGTTAAAGGTACTCTTCATTGCGGCGGCTCTTGTAGTGTGTGTCGGAGCGACGAACATCTACAACTTTATGGACGGGGTCAACGGTATTACCGCTGGATATTCGTTTGCAGTATTGCTTCCATTGATATTAATCAATCTGAAATCAGGATTTGTAGAGCAGTCTCTGCTGATAGTCACGACAATATCCGTCCTCGTATTTTCAATATTCAATTTCAGACCTAAAGGAAAAGCGAAATGTTTTGCTGGAGATGTGGGTAGCGTGGGAATTGCTTTCATCCTGCTTTTTGCAATCGGGATGCTTATCGTCAAGACCGGAGATATCACATGGCTGATACTGCTGATCGTATACGGAGTTGACGGCTGTATGACCATATGCCACCGCATCATGCTGCATGAGAAACTTGGTGAAGCTCACCGCAAGCATGCTTATCAGCTGATGGCGAACGAGTTGAGAATGAGTCATCCTATGGTTTCATGCATATATATGGCCATACAGCTTGCCGTGTCGCTCGGCTTCATCTATCTGATACCTGAGGCTCCTTCCGCTCACTGGATATATGTGGCTGGAACAATTATTGTACTGGCACTTGCCTATATTCTCTTCATGAAGAAATATTATCACCTTCATGAGGAATATCTCACATCTTTAAAAAGTAAATGATGGGAATTACTACGGAATATCTGGAGGAGCTTTTCAGGGAGGCGGCTGCCAGTACGAGATTGAGGATGAATGTGGATCTGCGCAACTCGGAGCATGACGGCTCGCAGAGGATGTTGAACGTGTTGCTTCCGGGCACGAAGGTAGATATCCACCGGCATCCCATGTCGTCTGAGAGCGTCATGTGTCTTTTCGGCCGTATTGACGAGGTACTGTATGATGACAACGGCCGCGAGACGGAGCGGATTCACCTGTGCCCGTCCGAAGGACGATACGGATGCCAGGTGCCCAAAGGCGCATGGCACACAGTTGAGGTCCTTGAGCCCAGCGTCATATTCGAAGCCAAGGACGGAGCATACGGAGCCGACAACAGCGAGAAGTTCATAGTTTGATTAATGTGCCGAATCTTCTTAATTTTGCAGAATAGATAGAAAGATACTGGTATGGATAAAGACGGTGAGGTTCAGATACCATGGTGTTTTATGCCGCCGGAGACGCATTTCGCAAGTCCGGAGGAGCTGAAGGATGCATTCATGGCATTCCAAAAGACCAGAATCCCCGACGATTTTGACAGTGAGCTCGGTAAAAGATTCATGCCACCGCTGGACAAATTTGAGAAAGTAAGGAGGAACGACAAAAAATACATCCTGCTTCCTACGGCCTTGGATTATTCGTATGTGTTCCGGGGACAAGGCGAGTTTTATCCCAAATGCCTGCCGACGATTTACAGAAAACAGCATACGGACATCGAACTGTTCGTTGAGAGGATGCGCTGCGTTGAGTTCGAGCTTTTTCTAAAGGAATTGCCTGAGGTCAAGGATTTTGAAAGATACAACTTCTACATTGACTACATAGGTCTCAGCCAGCATTATGGGTTGATGACCGATGTGATTGACCTTACCAGCAGTATCGATGTCGCGTTATTTTTTGCAATGTGCGACCTGAGTGACGACAAGACACGGTATTCGGCAAAGAAAGATGACAGAGAATATATCGGATACATCTATGCCGTAAGCACATGGGATGACGGCAACTCAAAGACTCTTTTTGAAGGGAAACTCAATGCCATCGGCATGCAGCCGTTCTACCGTCCCGGCAATCAGTGCGGATTCTCATATCATCTGCGCCAAGAAGAAGAACTGAAAGGGCTTCTGTATTCTTTCAGCTATACAAAGCAGGATTCCGAGCGTATCCTGAAACATTTCGACCAGGGCGTGAGATTGTGGCATGAAGACAGCATATCCCAGGCCGCGAGGGAAATTGCCGATACAGAACATTTCACGCACAATGCATACAATCTGGCATATAAGCGCTATCCGACAGGACCCGGATATTCTGAACTGAAAGCCGAATTACGCAGACTCGGGTACTCCTTCAAGCAAAAGCAGCGATGGACATTGAGTCAAGGTGATTGGAGAAAGAGATTAAAAGAATATACTTTAAAGGGAGGTTTTCAGGGAATCAACGATGTCGTACAACGGCAGTACCGTATTGGAAATAAAATTTATGACTGTATTGACACTTCGTTTCTTGCGGACTATAACATCCTGACCAGCCAGTCAGGATGTCCTGCTCCAGCCGGCTACGACGCCCAGATAACGCGCACGGCTCATAAAGGATGTTGGGCAGTATGTACATCACACATGCAGGCACTTTGCCAGACCCAACCCAATCCGGTTACTCATAAGGTCGACAAATGGACCGGTGACTGGCGGAAAGACCTGGAATTCGACAAGACTCCAAAGAAAATTATGCCAAGGCTGGTGCCAGTCCCGAAACGCGGTAATATTTCCGAAATATAAAACGAAAGCAGGCAGCGGACAGCCCCCATTTCAAACTGCCATTGCCTGCTCTGTTGCCAATCTTGATATGGTTGATTATAGAATCAATCTTAGGGAAAAAAGGAGCATTATTGCTATGACAAATAAAAACGCAATGATGACGAAACTACCTTCGGATGATATTGTTTGATTCTCAATAATTTCTTTATGGCATTGCATCAGCGCCTTCTGATCTACTTTCGAAACCTTGTCCTTATATTTCATGAATCGTTTCCGCTGCATTATCCCTACCAATAGGCAGCTCATATCAACAATAAAGTAGATTATGCATAAAATCAGTGTCAGGATAGTTAGACAATTGCCTCCAATAACATGACTTTCTTTTTCAACAATAATTAAGGCAATAGATGCTGCAAGAAAGATTAAGATTACTATTCTTGCATACTTTATCAAGGATCGACAAGTCTCAATCATGCTTCTTTGAATATATTCCATAGTATTTCCCAGTTACTTTAAATTTATAAAATTAGCATCCTTAACATTCATTGTCGGAACTAAATACTGGATAACTATTTTTTCAAAAAACAACTGCACGCCCTTGTCCTCATGCATCTCATCTTGCTCGTATGTGTACATCAAATATAGTAGTCCCAGCTGATGCTCAGATAATTGCGAACACATCATCTTGCAATACTTAAAAATATTCTCATATTTCGTCTCGATATCCCAATATTTGCTGTTCATGATGGAATCATAGATATATGCAACTATCGTACATACGCAATTATAGAAAGGGATAATGTACATTCTATGTCCGTCAAAAAGGGTTATTCCGCTTTGATCTTTATAATCCATCAGATATCTCATGCCTTCTGAAATCGACTTCCTTTTGTCAACAAAATAATCATTCAACCTATTCACCTCCTCTTTCGTCAACTCTGGAAGCTCTCTCTCAAGCCTGCTGGTTGCTGATTTGCTTACTCCGTTTATGAATATTCCGTACGAAATATGCTTCATTGTTTTTAAATCCACTTGTTTGTCCGGTAGTCTTTCGTTGAAAAATAAATATATCTTGCATAATATTGCTTTATACTCATAAAAAATAAAATGGAATGCCTGCAGACCAGTATTTGTTATAGGCTCCTCCTTTATCTTACAGTCATATATTAATTTGTGAAGAGAATTCAACAAATTGAAGAAATTATTCTCAAGACGCTCTTTTTGCATATCCCTCCGTTGCAGCCGATTGGCTACATATTGGCTGCCAAAAGCGACAAAAGTCAATATGGCAGCTCCAACAGATATTAGCGGCCCCATGATGCCGCCCATCGTATCCCCAATCTGTCCAGTATTTCCATATTCATCAGACCAAACATCTACAATGATAGGTGGTATGAAAAATACAAATGTCATATATAGTAGAAATATGACAACCGCAATTATTAAAGTGGAATTTCTCATAGGATTATGTATTTATATGATTTGGAACTTCTAACTTTTATCCGATCCGTGGCGTCCCGTCCTTTGTCTAATAGATGACGGCGGCTTTATGATTCTAAATTGTATGCCATATCTTTTGGGGCACTGTATCAACTAGCAAGTATTTACTTGCATTATCCTTTTCGGTATCACATAACCTAAGCAATATCAGTCTAAAATCGCGTCTTTTATGCTGGCTACGATGTGGCGGACATCGTCGTCGGTGACGCAGGGGCCGCTGGGAAGGCAGAGGCCGGTCCGGAAGAGCCGTTCGCTGACCCCGTTGACATAAGCCGGAGCATCCCTGTAGACTGGCTGCTTGTGCATGGGCTTCCACAGAGGGCGGGACTCGATGCCGGCTGCATCCAAGGCTATCCTCATGGCCTCGACATTGCGGTTGGGCTCGCAGTCTGTATGAAGTGTTCCGGCGGCGTGGGTCACTCCGGCTGCTCCGCCCACGGCACCCTGAACGGCCGCCTCATAGGCGTGCTCCTCGCCCTTGACATGCAGTCCCGGGTCAAGGACAACAGTGTTGAGCCAGTAGTTGCTGTCGTATCTCTCCGAGGGATTCTCGTGAAGGATAATGCCGTCAACTCCGGCCAGCAGTTCCCTGTACAGTGCGCACACATGCTTGTGATGGGCTATGTGGTCAGCGGCGACAGTCATCTGACCGCGGCCTATGCCAGCACAGATATTGGACATACGGTAGTTGTAGCCGATGCGCTCGTGCTGATAGTAGGGATAGGCCTCGCGGGCCTGGGTGGCGTAGAACATTATCTCGGTCTTGGCCGCCGCATCCGGGCATATCAGGGCACCTCCGCCAGATGTCGTAATCATCTTGTTGCCGTTGAACGAGAGCACCCCGAACCTGCCGAAAGTACCGAGCACCCGGCCGTCGAACCGCGAGCCGAAGCCCTCGGCGGCATCCTCTATCACAGGGATGTCGTAGCGTTCCGCAATCCTCATGATCTCGTCAATCCGGTACGGCATACCGTACAGGGCTACAGGAATTATCGCCTTGGGTTTCCGGCCCGTCTTCGCGATGCGGTCCTTTATAGCCTCCTCCAGCAAAGCCGGATCCATGTTCCACGAGTCTTCTTCAGAATCCACGAACACCGGGATCGCTCCCAGATACTTGATCGGATGCGACGAGGCGCAGAAGGTAAATGACTGCACTATCACTTCATCGCCTGGGCCGACACCGCAGGCTATCAGGGCCAGATGCACTGCCGCCGTTCCGGCAGACAGAGCCACCACCTCCTTGCCTTCCCCCACAAAATTCTTCAGGTCCTCTTCGAAACCATTCACATTGGGCCCGAGGGGCACGACCCAATTAGTATCAAAGGCCTCCTGTATAAAGGCCTGCTCCGCCCCGCTCATATGAGCCAGACAGAGATAAATCCGCTTTCCCATAAATCTTTATTTGTTAAATGTCTTTTCCTAAGACTGTGTAAATGATAATTTTAATATCATTACAGAAACTCCAGTGCTTAAGATATTCTAAATTTATTCTAACTTTATCTGGAAATATCACTTCATCATTATACTTTATCGGATCGGGCTGTTGTGCAAGTATTTCTTCCTCATTCCGGTATTTGAGACTTGCCGGCCCTGTTATCCCAGGCTTAAGTTTTAAAATCATCCGGGCTTCTCCTTCTAATTTATCAGCATAACCAGGGACATCCGGTCTGGGACCGACGAAACTCATATCTCCTATAAGCACATTCCACAACTCCGGAAGCTCATCCAATTTGAATTTACGCAGTTTTGCTCCTAAAGGAGTAATCCTGCTTTCGCCCGCTACAGAGACAGAAGATCCTCCGTGTCCGACAGTCATGCTTCTGAATTTATACATAGTAAAAAGTCTCCCATTCTGACCGACTCGTTTTTGCTTGAAAATGACAGGGCCTCCGGGCATATTAACCCGTATTAGAACGGCAACTGTCAATAAAACAGGCCACAATACCAGTAGGCCAAAAAAAGAAGCAATCCGATCAAATATATTCTTCAACAACATGAATCCAATTTTAATTTTACCCTATAATTTGCCATGTAGTTTCAGTTTCAAAACAGAAAAACATCCAGCCAACGAACCGCAACCATAGGAAAGGTGAAGAATAAAAAAACTGTATAGCAAATAAATAATATTCAATTTTTTATTTACCGACAATTTTATGCTTATAGCCGTCAAAGCCAGCAAATATGCCAAAAGCGAAGCTACTGCTATCCATATCAGCGGGAGCCATATTATCGAGGCGAGTAGCGGCAGAATAAGCGAAAGTACAAACACCATAGGCACAAAATGCCTTAACGACAAAGAATTGAATTGCTTCGTATAATAAACAGTCAGGATATTCCATTTGCCATTTTGGTAATTATTCCTCGACAAGGCGCGATATGTTTCACGGGCATAATAGGTACAGAATGTATCCGGGACAATGAATATTTTCCCACCTCCTCTTAAAATACGCTTGCTTAACTCTATATCCTGATTTCTCACAAGGCGTGTGTCATATAGCCCGTATTTATCAAACACCTCGCGTCTCCAGCATCCGAAAGGCACGGTATCAACTTCCATGACCTTATCTACCCCTGTCCTGAACACCGAATTGCCGACACCGAATTTGTTACTAAGGACTTCCCTAATGGCCAATGTCTTTGGCGTCTTATCGAGCACATCTGTCTTGCAGACCGCCCCCACATCATCTGCATCAAGCTCGTATAGGCGGCTTACCAAGGCGGAAAAATAATTGCATTCATAAGAAGTATGCGCATCAATACGTATAATCACATCTCCTTTAGATTCCTCGATGCCCTTGTTCATGGCATACGGAACAATCCTGTGAGGATTGTCGATAATTCGAAGGTAAGGACACCGTGGTAAATATTCTGAGATTATGCTCCGTGTTTTATCAGTACTCATTCCGTCCACAAACAGGACTTCCATATCTTCTTTTGGATAGTCCTGTTGCATAATGGACTCAATACATTTCCCGATATACTTCTCCTCGTTGTATATAGGACAGATGACAGATATCATTTTAATTCAGTGATGTGATAAAGTCTTTTAGTTTCCCGTTCATGGCATGAAGCTTTTCACCCCACTGGACTTCAAAATCGATGTCGCCATGAAAATATTTATCCAATTCCGCATTCAAGGCTTCAGAATGCTCAGGAACATTTTGTTCTATTCTAAGAATCGTCTTTCCTTTTTCATTCTGCACCGCTTGGTAATTCAGCGTTATGCCGCTCAATGCCAAATTCTTGAACACATAATAAAATGTAAGGCTCGGATAAATAGATTTCTTCCCAATCACATTCTTCCCGACCCTTCCCAAGACATCCAAAACGACAGGATGAGCCCTGCCGCAACTGCACCTGAAATCCGCCGGAGCCAATCTGACAAAATCGCCCAATTTATATCGGATTATCGGAAACGACCTTGAAAGCAGGTTTGTAACTATAATCTCTCCGTTTTCTTCCTCTACTATCACATTTTCCATGTTGATATGCATATGCCCGCTTTCCGGACACTCGAATGCGATAAGCCCAGACTCGGCCGAACCATATTCGCTTATTATCTTTTGTCCGAACGCTTTTTTGACTTCGCTTTGATAAGAGTCATATATTTTTTCAGAAGTTCCCTTGACCATTTTCAAATGGAAATCATTATTTATCCCCAAACGGTTCACAATCTTGGCGACTTCGTAAATCATAGAAGAATATCCTCCTACATATGTTGCCTTGCGCAGTTTTCCAACGAACTTGCGTATGTGATCATCATCGTAAGAGAAAATCCTGAAACGGTTCTGCAATTCGTCAAGAATCACGGTTTTAAACCTTTGCTTCTTATCTATGTTATAGCCCCAGAAATATCCGTTCCTATCCCAAGGATTGACACCGTACCACTTGTATCCTCTGAACATCGCTGCACGGTTGCATGAATCCCATTCTTCATTCC
>DXAT01000004.1 GCA_019116965.1 Candidatus Coprenecus pullistercoris | reverse complement strand
CTTCTCGGACACAGCATGGGCTCAATGGCCGTGCGCTCATTTGCAAAGCGTTACGACGAACTGCTCTCAGGCCTCATCGTCTGCGGAAGTCCGAGCCGCAACAGCGGAGCCCCGGTCGGCAGGCTGATTGCGCGACTTTACGCCCTCCTTGCCGGAAAGAAATGCCGGCCCAGGCTCATACAGCGTCTGGCATTCGGCTCATTCAACCGCCGTTTCCGCCATGAGGGCTCACCCAACGCCTGGGTCTGCTCCGATCCCGAGATTGTCCTGAACTACGACCAGGACCCGCTGTGCAATTTCCAGTTCACCGCCGACGGCTTCATCAACCTGTTCTCACTGATGCAGGATGCCTACAGCACCTCGGAATGGCATCCGAGCAGGCCGGACATGCCGGTGCTCTTCATCTCCGGAGAGGACGACCCGTGCCTGCTGGACCGCCGCAGATTCGACGAGGCCGCCAGAACCATGCGCCGCGCCGGCTACACCGACGTGCAGTCCCGGCTCTACCCCTCCATGCGCCACGAAATCCTCAACGAGACCGGCAAGGAGACCGTCTGGCACGACATCCTTACCTTCTGCTCCCGGATTGCCGATCACGCCAGGCACACCTGTCCTATGCAGTAACAAAAGGGCACAAAATAACCGCTCGGGCAAATATAATCGGGAAAACGAAATGCGCTATTAAATTTTCATATAATTACATTATGAAGAAAAATCATTTTCTAGGCAGTTGTAGTTGTACTGCTCGTCGGACTAGGCGGCATTGTCCTCGGCTGGATTGCGCACATCCTATACGGCAAGTATGTCAAGCAGTAAGGCGGTTGTCACCGGATTCATCGGGCTGGTGCTGGGATGCATCCTGGCATCAGTTTTTTTGCGTCAGTGCGTGCGTTGCGATACCGAAAAGGTTGAGACAATCTCCGACACCCTAATCATCGTGGATACGGTAACTGAGCGGTATCCTGTTCCGATCAAGGAAACGGTGACGGATACGGTGCTCGTAGCCGTGAGGGACACAGTGATGCTGCGGGACACCGCTTACATCGTGCTCGGCATGACGCAGCGGTACTACAGAGGACCGGGCTACGAGGCATGGGTGTCCGGCTACCGTCCCCGGCTGGATAGCTGCCGGGTATTTCCGAGCACAGTCTACATCAACAGCAGTACAGTGTCCCGAGAGCCTGTCAGGAGATGGGGCTTAGGCATCCAGGCCGGCTACGGCATGGGACTCTCCGATGGCCAGGTCAAGGCGTTCCCCTATATCGGTGTCGGCATAAGCTGGAATTTCATCAGATTCTAAACAAAAACCCCGGGCACGATGGTCCGGGGCGAGTCTCAGAATGAAAGCTGTCAAACAAGTCAAAATGAGACATTCATCAATTCGCTGCCAAGCTTATGCAGCGCATTCTCTATCTTGTCAACCTGTGCACGTCTCGGTTTAGAGACTCCGTGCATATAATTCCAAATCTGTTTCGGATTAATTCCGGATATGCGGCCTAGGGCAGCAGGAGTTATTATACCGGAATAGTATTCCATGAAAGACTGCACATCAAATTTGTATTCTATCTCAAAATCCTCGTTCAGTATAGCCGGATATTCCGATCCGTCCTCCTGACAGGTGCGCTTGAGCAGTTCCATACCGTCAAGCATATCTTTCTTCGCAGCCTCCACCGTTTTTCCCATGCCGGTAAACGGTTCCGAGACGCAGTATACTCCATAGCCGCCGTCCTTTGCGATTTCTATGACCGCCTGTATTTTCTTCTTTTCCATATTTTTGTTTTTTTGAAGAAAGGAGAGGGCTAAAGCCCCATCTCCTTTCTAAGTTTGTTCTCCAATCCTTTCGGCATCTCAGCCGAGCCGTGGTACGGTACTGTAACCTTTCTGCCGTTCCTTTCGTATATCACATGGCTTCCGGCCTGCCTGACTTTGGTCCATCCTTCGGACTGGACCAGTCTGTGAAATTCACTTGACTTCATACATGACTTGTTTGACATTGCAAAGATAGAAAAATTTCCATTATTTACAATAATTAATTGAAATATTTCCACTATTTATCATTAGTAACAAATGTGCTGACTTGTTTGATCTGTTCGTGCGCCCTGCCGCCGCTGTCTCCCATATAGATGTTGGTCATGGCGAGCGAGCTGTGGTCCGCCTGCTCTCTGACCAGATTCAGCGGCACTCCCGCTCTTCACCATGGTCCTCAGTGCAGACTATTCAGTGTCCGGCTATTCATTGCGGCTACTCAGCACCGGCCCTTCACCATGAAGCACCAGCCCGCAACCTAACTAACTTTATTACAGCGGCTTCCCACAAAGCAAGCGGCGGTATGGCCTATTTTTTCGAGGCATAAAGCCGCCTCCCAACAACCATCACGCTGTATATCAACAGATTGCACCTTCGCACGGTGCTTCATGGTCACAAGTCAAATACTACGGTCGCACATCCCCTGCCGCCTGCGGCGGGCATTGCAAAAGGGAACAAAAAAGCCGCTAGAGCAAGCTCTGCGGCTTCTTCGTTCCCTTTTGCGGAGAGAGGGGGATTCGAACCCCCGGAACCCACAAGGAGTTCAACAG
>DXAT01000049.1 GCA_019116965.1 Candidatus Coprenecus pullistercoris | reverse complement strand
ACCTGTGTGTGTGTGTGTGTGTGTGTGTGTGTGTGTGTGTTTACACGATTTTCCCGGATTTCCAAATATTTATTCAGAAATACAAGGACTGCCGAGGGCTTCCCTGTGGGGTGTATGAAGTGTATGTGCGCCATTGCCTTACCTTGATACAAAGATACGAAAAATATGAATATGTGCTGCCCTATGCGTAAGCTGTCCGGTATCGGCTGTTTCTGATGGTGCCGGTACAGGCGGTCACGGTGATGATGGCCGCAGCAGTCTGGGAGAGAGGATGATTATTTTTGGAAGCGGTGGGGCGGTCAGGAAAAAATCATCCCTGATTCATAGCGACTTACAAAACGCGCTGCACATTTGACAGCTTAAAAACCGGCCAAATGTGCAGCACCTTATTTTAGCGCATTGATATTCAGATATTTACTCCGCCGCACTGCACCATCAGTTCAGAAACTGACATGTCTGCCATGAATATGTCTCACAGCTTCGGGGGTCAGTCCTTGACGGGGACATCGGCGACCCAGATCTGACGCTCGATGGCCTGGTCCAGGGAGATCATCGTATCCGTACTCTGGATGTAGGGGATGTTCTGAATGGTGTGGACGAGGATGCGCATCAGGTGATCGTGGTCAGTGCAGTAGAGCTTGATCAGCAGGGCATGCTTGCCGGTGACGAAGTGGCACTCCACCACCTCGGGTATCTGCTTGAGGGCCTTTATCACCTCGTTGTACTTGTTGGTCTCCGAGAGCGAGACTCCCACAAAGGCGCAGACATTGAGACCGAGGGCCTGAGGCTTCACCAAAAGGCGGGAGCCGGTGATGATGCCCATGCTCTCCATCTTCTTGACCCGCTGATGAATGGCCGCACCGGAGACTCCGCACTCACGGGCTATCTCCAGAAACGGCATCCTCGCGTTCTTGACCAGAAAGGAAAGGATTCTCTGGTCTATTCTGTCCAACTGGTACTTCATATTTCTTATTTTTTAGATTTCGCCACTATCGCCTGGCAGTCCTCAAGCGTGAGGGCGGTCGGGTCAGTTCCCTTGGGGATACGGTAGTTGGAGCCGGCGTGCTTTATGTACGGGCCATAACGCCCGTTGAGCACAGCGATATCCGCTTCGGGGAAAGACTTGATATCCTTGTTCTTCAGCTGCACCTCATGTTCCTGAATCAGTTTCACGGCCTCGTCCAGGGTCACGGTATAAGGACTCATGCCCTTTTTAAGCGAGACATACTTGCCGTCATATTTGACATAAGGGCCGAATTTGCCTTTTGAGCATGTAACTTCCTTTCCGTCAAGATTTCCAAGGGTACGCGGCAGGACAAAAAGTCTGAGTGCGTCATCCAATGTAACGGACTCGATAAGCATCCCTTTCTCCATACCGGTAATCCGTTTCTGAGGGTCATCATCATCCCCTATCTGCACCACCGAGCCGTAACGCCCCATACGGGCAATGACAGTCCTGCCGGTTTCCGGATCCACTCCGAGCACACGCCTCGACTTGACGGGTGCGGCCTCTTCGGTCGTCTCCTGTACCTTTTCATGAAAAGGCTTGTAGAAATCAGCCACTATCTTGTTCCACACCAACTTTCCGGCCGCTATCTTATCGAAATCCGACTCCACGGCGGCAGTGAACCCGTAATCCATAATATCCGGGAAAGCTTTCTCAAGAAAGTCAGTAACCATTACTCCCACATCCTGCGGACACAGACGGCCTTTTTCAGAACCGCTTGTCTCTTTCTTCAATGACTGCGACACCTCGTCGCCTTTAAGTGTCAATACGGATATTTCTCTTTCCTCTCCCTTACGGTCCTGTCGCAGGATATAACCGCGCTGATGAAGGGTGGAGATAGTCGGTGCATAAGTAGAAGGGCGGCCTATGCCGAGCTCCTCCATCTTCCTGACAAGCGAGGCCTCGGAATATCTTGAAGGATGAGCCGTATATTTCTCCGTTGCTGTCACTGTGTCCCTGAGCATGACATCGCCGGGAGACATGGGAGGCAGAAGAGTCTCCTCTTCCGATGCCGGTCCGTCATCCGTAGATTCTATGTAGAGTCTCAGGAACCCGTCAAACATCACGGTCGAGCCCGTAACATCAAAATGGCCCTCGGTACGGTCACTGACAATGGTTATATCCGTCTTCTCCAGACGGGCATCCGCCATCTGGGAAGCCACAGTGCGTTTCCAGATAAGATTGTAAAGCTTCTTCTCGGCAGCCGTACCCTCAATCTCGGTATTGGCGATATATGTCGGACGGATGGCCTCGTGTGCCTCCTGTGCTCCCTTGACCTTGGTCTTGTACTGGCGCGCCTTGTGATACTGCGCTCCCAGATTGTCTGTAATCCAGGACTTGGCCGCCCCTATGGCGAGCTTCGACAGGGTCGTGGAATCGGTACGCATGTAGGTAATCAGTCCCGACTCGTAAAGATGCTGGGCTATGGACATGGTCTGACTCACGGAGAAACCGCATTTGCGGGCCGCCTCCTGCTGCAATGATGAGGTAGTAAACGGAGGAGCCGGGCTCTTCGCCACCTCCTTCTTCTCGACCGAACCCACCGTGAACACGCATCCTCGGCAGCTCTCAAGGAACGTCTTGGCCTCCTCCAGCGTATCGAACCTGCGGTCAAGCACTCCCGTAACCTTATTTCCGGATTTCTTTCCCTTGGCATTTTCCGGAACAAACACACCCTCCACCTTGTAATAAGCCTTGGAGCAGAATTCATTGATCTCGCGCTCCCGCTCCACTATGAGCCTCAGAGCCACGGACTGTACCCTGCCTGCAGACAAAGACGGCTTTATCTTTTTCCATAATATAGGCGAGAGCTCGAATCCCACCAGACGGTCCAATACCCTACGGGCCTGCTGGGCCATGACAAGATTCATGTCCACATCTCTCGGAGACTGGACCGCACTGAGGATGGCGTCCTTGGTTATCTCATGAAACACTATCCTGCGGGTTTTTGACGGTTCCAACTCAAGGGTCTCCCTCAGATGCCAGGCAATAGCCTCTCCCTCACGGTCCTCATCGGAAGCCAGCCATACAGTTGACGCCTTGTCCGAAGCGGCCTTGAGGTCCGCCACCACTTTTTTCTTATCCGGAGACACCTCATATTGAGGCGCGAATCCATGTTCTATATCTATGCCGAGATTCTTTTTGGCCAGATCCCTTATATGGCCGAAACTGGAACGAACAGTATAATCCTTTCCCAAAATTTTTTCTATGGTCTTCGCCTTGGCGGGAGACTCCACAATTACCAAATTCTCCATATATACCGTTGAATGAAGGTGCAAAGTAAAGGATAAAGTAAGATAAAAACCAAATTTTTTCTAACTTCGCGATGTTTATTTTATGAAAATGAAAGATAAGACCAAAAGGAAACTGATTGTCGCACTGTGGTGCATAGTATTCATACCCATAGGCATCGGAGTGCTGTTCATCGCCGGGGTGGGGCTGTTCGCGGAGATTCCGTCATTTGAGGAGCTGGAGAATCCCAAGACCTACCTGGCCACCGAGCTGATATCCGAGGACGGAGAGGTCATAGCCACATATCATATCGAGAACAGGTCGCATATAAGCTACGGAGAACTGTCTCCATATATAGTATCCGCCGCTGTCGCCACTGAGGATGTGCGTTTCTACCAGCATTGCGGCATAGACTTCCGCAGTCTCGGCAGAGTGGCCGTCAAGTCCATACTGCTCGGAGACACAGGCTCCGGAGGAGGAGGCAGCACCATCACGCAGCAGCTGGCCAAGACTCTTTTCCCGAGGGAAGAGGCCACGGGAAAGTTCCCCGGGTCAGCCGCATTCCGCTTAGTCGTCAACAAGTTCAAGGAATGGATTACCGCCGTCAAGCTCGAGCGCAACTACACCAAGGACGAGATCATGGCCATGTATATGAACGCCATCTTCTTCGGCAGCAACTCCTACGGCATCAAGGCGGCGGCCAATACCTTTTTTAATAAAGAGCCCATAGACCTCAACATCCAGGAGAGCGCGACTCTTGTGGGAGCTGTCAACAAACCGACCAGATACAATCCCGCTCTCAACTACGACAAGTCCATCGAGAGACGCAACCATGTCCTGAGCCAGATGGGCAAATACGGATTCGTCACCGACAGCGAGGCCGACTCACTGATGGCTCTGCCCATCGTACTGGACTATCACCAGACAGACCACAATACCAGCCCCGCGCCTTATTTCAGGGACATGCTCCGCAAATATATGAGCGCCAGTGTCCCGGACAGAGACAACTACTATTTTGAGGAAGACTACATCGCGGACATGGACCTGTGGGAGAACGACCCCCTGTACGGCTGGCTCAACAAGAACATGAAGCCTGACGGCACAAAGTACAATCTGGACAAGGACGGCCTGACCATCTACACCACCATCGACTCAAGGATGCAGAGATACGCCGAAGAGGCTGTAACCCAGCACCTGAGCCAAGAGCTCCAGCCTGCATTCTTCAAGGATCTCAAGGACAATCCGCACAGGCCCTTCGCAAAGGAAGTTCCGTACAATGTCAGGAAAACAGTCATGGAGCAGGCCCGCAGATGGAGCGACAGGTACCGCAACATGAAGCAGGCCGGAGCCTCCGACAAGGAGATAGAGGCATCATTCGATGAGAAAATCCCGATGCGGATATTCTCGTGGAACGACAATGGATACATCGACACCGTAATGACGCCGAATGACTCCATCAGATACTACAAGTCCATACTGAGAGCGTCGCTTGTAGCCATAGAGCCGTACACCGGTCATGTCAAGGCATACATCGGAGGTCCGGAATACCGGTACTTCAAATACGACAACGCCCGCCAGGGAAAACGCCAGGTAGGCTCCACCATCAAGCCGTTCCTCTACACCCTGGCCATGCAGGAGGGATATTACCCATGCGACAAGGTGCTCAATGTACCCCAGACATTTGTTGTCGGAGATACGACATGGACACCCAAGAGCGAGGACCGCGCCGAGTACATCGGCAAGAATGTGACCCTCAAATGGGGGCTCACCCGAAGCAGCAACAATATCTCAGCCTACCTGATGCGGCAGTTCGGCCCCACGGCCATGGTGGAGATGTGCCGCAAGCTGGGCATCACCTCCTATCTGGCACCCTACCCGTCACTCTGTCTGGGCCCGGCCGACATCACTTTGCTCGAGATGGTAAGCGCCTACAACACATACCCCAGCCGCGGAGTCTACATCTACCCCCAATTCGTGACCCGCATCGAGGACAGCGAGGGCAATGTACTCGGAACATTCAGTCCCCGTAAGCGCGAGGCCATAAGCGAGGCGACGGCATACCTGATGGTCAACCTGATGGAAGGCGTGGTGAACGAAGGTTCCGGAACCAGGCTCAGATGGAGATACGGACTTGAAGGCCCCATCGCAGGCAAGACCGGCACCACCAACGACCACTCGGACGGCTGGTTCATCGGCTACACTCCCGGCCTTACCGCAGGAATCTGGGTAGGCGCCGAGGACAGACAGGTACACTTCGAGAGCATGGCTTTGGGACAAGGTGCCAACACATCCCTTCCCATATGGGGCCTGTTCATGCAGAAAGTCATGGCCGACGGCACGCTCGGAATATCTCCCGATGACAAGTTCATCGCCCCTCCCGGCGTTCACTTTGACACCCGCTGCGACGGTAGCGACGATGATACCGGTTCAGAGGTGAGCGATGATACGGCATCTTATTTCGACATGTAAATTTTGATTATGAATACATCTGACAACATAGCCGTAGTCTACGGCGGCTATTCATCGGAGCTGGAGATTTCGGTCAAAAGCGGTAAATCCGTAGCGGGATGGCTGCGCAACGCAGGACGCAATGTCTATGAGGTGATGCTCTGCAAGGAAGGATGGTGGGCGGAGATTCCACAGGAAAACGCTCCGGCGCTGCGCTGCCCCATAGACAAAAATGATTTCTCATGCACGATAGACGGCAGACGCGTGCGTTTTGACAAGGTCTTCATCATCATTCACGGAGACCCCGGCGAGAACGGAAGGCTTCAGGCCTACTTCGAGCTTATAGGCATACCCTATGTGGGATGCAGCTCCCGGTGCGCCACATTTGCCTTTGACAAATACGCGTGCAAGACATACCTGAGGGATTCGGGCACTTGGCTGGCCGATGACATCATGCTCCGCAGGGGAGACTCATGGTCGGCGGAGCAGATTGTCGGGAGGCTCGGACTTCCCGTATTCGTCAAGCCTTCCGACGGCGGTTCCAGTTTCGGAGTCACAAAGGTCAAGAGGGCGGAGGACCTGACAGAGGCCATAGAGGCCGCCTTCAAGGAAGGCGATACGCTTATCATCGAGAAAGCGGTGACAGGCAGGGAGATTGACTGCGGCGTCTACGCCGACAGCCACGGAGTCCACGCGCTGCCGCTCATCGAGATAGTTCCGGGCCCCGGACACGAGTTTTTCGACTACGAGGCCAAATATATGGGTGCCAGCAGGGAGATATGTCCCGCCCCGCTCACGGAAGATGAGACCGTCCTCATACAGAAAGAGGCAGTGAGGATATTCCGCAGGCTCGGATGCTCCGGGCTCGTCCGCATGGACTTCATCCTGAGCACTGACGGCAAGCCGTATTTTTTAGAGATCAATCCCAACCCGGGCATGACCGCGGCCAGTCTGGTACCGCAGATGGTACGCAAGGCCGGAATGACTATGGAGGACTTCCTCACCTCCGTCATAGACGGGAGATAAGGGCATGACCAGAAAGGAATTCGTCACGAAAGCTACGGAGAGCCTGAGCGCAGGATATTCTCCAGGAGAGGCCAAGGCCCTCTCGGTGCGCATACTTTCCCATTTCTTAGGGTTGTCCGACTATGAGTACTCGGTCGAGCCAGGTGTCATCATTCCGAGACCGGAACTGACCAGACTGCAACAGGCCCTTGACGAGCTCGCCTCAGGCCGCCCCGTACAGTATGTCATCGGCGAGGAGGAATTTGCCGGCCACACATTCCATGTCTGCGAGTCCGTGCTCATACCGCGTCCGGAGACAGAGCAGATGTGCCGCATGATCATCAGCCAATGGCGCGGGTCCGGATATCAAAACCTGAGAATACTTGACGCGTGTACAGGCTCCGGATGCATAGCCTGGACTTTAGCCGCAGCCTTCCCTAAAGCCGAAGTCTATGCCTGCGACATAAGCCAGGCCGCCCTTGATGTCGCAAAAGGCCAGGAGGTATTCCTGGATGAGGGCAGGCGGCAGAGAGTTCCCAATCCACCCGTCTTTTTCAAAGCGGACCTGCTTGACGGACAGCCAGACTTAGACGATATAGACATTCTTGTGTCCAATCCCCCGTATGTATGCGAGAGCGAAAAGGACTTCATGGAACACAATGTGCTGGATTACGAACCGGAAGAAGCTCTTTTCGTACCGGACAACGACCCGTTGCGCTTTTATAAGGCCCTTGCTGTATGGGCTTCGACCGCCGTCAAGACAGGAGGACAGTGCTGCTTCGAGATAAACGAGGCTTTCGGCCAGCAGGTGCGCGAGCTATATGAGAGCCAAGGATTCAGTGATGTGGACATCATAGAGGACTTCCGCGGCAAGCCCCGTTTCGTCACTTTCACAAAGTGGTTCTGACTATTCCCGAATCTATGAGCGCTCTGGCCAGAGCCATGTCCTCAGGCGTGGTCAGCTTTATATTGTAACGGTCGCCTTCACAAAGATACAGCGGAACACCGGAACTTTCCACAACAGACGCATCGTCTGTAAATGCCGGTGAATACGCCACAGAGCCATAGGCCTTTCTGAGCACTTCCGAATGAAAGACCTGAGGAGTCTGCACATATCTGTAGGCACTTCTGTCCACAGGTGAGGAGACCCCGTCCGGCGACACCGTTCTCATCGAATCCGTCACAGGCAGCACTGGCACCACCGCCGGATGTTCCTCGGCCGCCTCGTAAAGACCGGCCGTCCACTCCGGCCCGGCCAAAGGACGGACTGCATCATGGACGGCAACCGAGACTCCGTCCGGCACATATCTCAAGGCTTTCCTGACCGAATGAAAACGGGTCATGCCGCCCGTAACCAGGACATACTTCAGATAGACATTGTGTTTCCGGCAGTAATCCGTCCACATACCCTTTATCGAGTCATTGATCGGTATGACCACATGGACTTCGAACGGAAGGTTCAGAAACAGGTCCAGCGTGCGCTTGAGCACAGGCACCCCCCTCAGCTCCTGCATCTGCTTGGGGATATCACCGCCCATCCTGCGGCCCGAGCCTCCGGCCGGTATGATCACATATCTTTCTCTCATTTGTCCGTAAAATTATTTTCCAAATGTAATAAAATATTCAATTATTTATTACTAATTTTGTGCTTCATCCCGCCGAAGGGATAAGTAACAAAAAAGTTTTCGAGCCAATATGAACAGCGACAGGCAAATCCACAGAGCACTGATTTCAGTGTATGACAAAAGTCTTATATTAGACATTGCTAATGAGCTTGTTAGCCTCGGTGTAGAGATACTCTCCACAGGGGGGACGCAGCAGTACTTGAACAGCCATAACATTCCTGTTACCGCAGTAGAGGACATCACCGGTTATCCGTCTATATTCGGAGGCCGCGTAAAGACCCTCCATCCAAAGGTCATGGGCGGCATTCTCTACAGGAGAGAGGAAGCCTCCGACATCGCGGAAAGGGACACATACGGCATCCCAGGGATTGACCTTGTCATAGTGGACCTATACCCCTTTGAGGAATATGTGGCAAAAGGAGCCACGGAGGAAGAAATCATCGAGAAGATAGACATAGGAGGCATCTCCCTCATCAGGGCAGCGGCCAAGAATTACAACGATGTCATCATCGTAGCCGGCAGGGAATACTATGCCGGCCTGCTTACCCTGCTCAAGGAGAAAAAGGGACACTCCTCCATAGAGGACAGACGGAACTTCGCGGCCAAGGCATTCCTGAAGAGTTCCGGATACGACACTCACATCTTCCAGTACTTCAACAGAAAGGAGAACATCCCGGCCTTCACCGTCAGCGAGACCCGCGCCACACACCTGCGCTACGGGGAGAATCCTCATCAGAAAGCCCTCTACTTCGGAAGCGAGACTTCCCTGCCCGAGCAGCTGCACGGCAAGGAGATATCCTACAACAACATGCTGGACATCGAGGCCGCCATAGAGCTCATATCCGACTTCGACGAGACAGCCGTAGCGGTCATCAAGCACAACAACGCCTGCGGCTGCGCTATAGGAGCCACCCTGAAAGAGGCGTGGGAGTCAGCTTTAGCCGCAGACCCCGTATCGGCTTTCGGAGGCATCATCGCAGCCAACCGTCCAGTGGACAAGGCTACAGCCGAGGAGATGCACAAGATATTCTTCGAGGTGGTCATCGCTCCCGATTACGAGCCCGAGGCCCTTCAGATACTCGAGGGCAAGAAGAACCGCATCATCCTCAGGACTGCCCAGGCCCGTCCGTCAGCCGTGAAGTTCCGTTCGATGCTCTCCGGAGTATTGGTACAGGACAGGGACTCCTTCAGAGAGAGCCCGGAAGACCTCAGGCAGGTGACGACGGAAGCTCCTACCACCGGGCAGATCGAGGACATGCTCTTCGCCAACATCATAGTAAAGCATTCCAAGTCCAACGCCATAGTCCTGGCCAAGGACCGCAAGCTGATTGCAAGCGGCATAGGCCAGACATCCAGGGTTGACGCCCTTAAGCAGGCCATTGAGAAGGCCCGCAGTTTCGGATTCAGCCTCGAGGGAGCCGTCATGGCTTCCGACGCGTTCTTCCCCTTCGCGGACTGCGTGGAGATAGCCGACAAGGCAGGCATCAAGGCCGTCATCCATCCGGGCGGTTCCATCCGCGACAACGACAGCGTGGACTACTGCAACGCTCACGGCATGGCGATGGTAATGACAGGACACAGACACTTCAAACACTGACAGATATGGGATTTTCTTTTCTGACACAGGAACTTGCGATGGATCTCGGTACGGCGAACACCGTCATACTCGTAGACAACAAGATAGTAGTGGACGAGCCTTCCATTGTGGCCTTCGACCAGACAACGGGCAAACCTATCGCCTTCGGGCAGAAAGCCAGGCTCATGCACGAGAAGACCCATCCCAACATCAAGACCGTCAGGCCTCTGCGCGACGGAGTCATAGCCGACTTCAACGCAGCTGAGCAGATGATCCGCGGTTTCATAAAGATGATCAACTACAAGCGGTCTTTCTTCACCCCCAACCTCAAGATGGTCATCTGTATCCCCAAAGGAAGTACAGAAGTCGAAATCAGGGCCGTCCGTGACTCCGCCGAGCACGCCGGAGGCAGGGACATATACATGATATTCGAGCCTATGGCCGCCGCAATGGGTATAAACCTGGATGTAGAGGCTCCTACCGGAAACATGGTGGTGGATATAGGAGGCGGCACCACCGAGATCGCCGTAATCTCTCTCGGCGGCATAGTCACAAGCCAGTCCCTCAGAGTAGCCGGCGATGTATTTACCTCCGACATCCAGCAGTACATGCGCCAGCAGCACAACATCAAGGTCGGCGAGCTCACATCGGAGGAAATCAAGATCCGCATCGGCGCGGCCATTCCGGAACTGGAAAACACTCCCGACCCGTTCATCGTCAGAGGCCCCAACCTCATGACAGCCCACCCGGTAGAGATTGCCGTCACCAGTCAGGAAGTAGCCCACTGCCTTGACAAATCCCTGTCCAAGATAGAGGCCGCCGTACTTCAGGTACTCGAGCAGACACCCCCTGAGCTCTATCAGGACATCGTGGAGAGAGGCATATTCCTTACCGGAGGAGGCGCACTGCTCAGAGGTCTGGACAAGAGGCTCTACGACAAGATCAATATCCCGTTCCATGTCGCCGAGGACCCTCTGAGAGCAGTTGCAAGAGGCACCAGCCTTGCCTTGAAGAACTCTTCCCGCTACCCCTTCCTGATGAGGTAAATGGGCAGCCGGAAGACATATATCGTCTACATCCTCAATCTCGTAGTGTTCCTCGCGCTTGAGGCGGTGTCGCTTTCCATGGTCTCCAACCACAGCATAGTGCAGCGCTCCGAGATTATGAAAGCTGTCACGGGAGTCACCAATACGGTCTCGGGCACGGTGGGCAGCGTCACTGAGTATTTCACATTAGGGAGGGTCAATGACCGCCTCGCGGAAGAAAATGTGGCCCTGCGCATCGAGAACGACAGACTGAGGGCAGCGCTCGGCGCATTTGATGTCGCCGCTGACTCGATGTGCACGGCAGATACCGTATTCGACTATATCCCGGCATCCATAGTATCCAACAGCACCGACCGCCTTCACAATATAATAATCATAGACAAGGGAAGGCGGGACGGTGTGACTGAGGACATGGGCGTCATCACGGACCGCGGCATCATAGGACATGTCCTGAGTGCAGGCGAGAGATATTCGAAAGTCTCATCCCTTCTCGACACGGACAACATGGCCAGCGCCATACTCAAAAGCTCAGGCACATTCGGGGTGATACAGTGGAACGGAAAGTCAAGCTCGTACATGACCCTGCACGATATTCCCGTCCACACCGACATACAGGATGGAGACACCGTCCTGTCAAGCGGATATTCCCTAATCTATCCCTCCGGCATACCGATAGGCACCGTTTCAAGCCGCGAGCTCAGGGACGGTGTAAACTACGACCTGTCCGTCAGACTGTTCGAGGACTTCTCCAGTCTCAGGCATGTATATGTAACCATACGGCGGGATATCGACGAACTCACGGAACCGGGCACCTCTCCGGCATCCGGCAACTGACGAAGATGCGATGAAGACTGCAATGCGCTACATAATAACCGTCCTTCTGCTGGTCATAGCCCAGGGAGCGATTGACAACTATGTGAACCTGAGCGTCTACCTCAACATCATGCTCCCGATGTTCATCATACTCATACTGCCCGAGAAGTCTGGCAGCATAGCGGTCATGCTCGCGGCATTTGCCCTCGGCCTCATAATGGACATCTTCGGGAACGGGATTCCGGGGCTCAGTGCCGCCGCCATGACAGCAGCCGCGCTGTGCAGGAAACCCATTCTGCGCATAATCATACCGAAAGAGCTGACCGTCAAGGAAGGCCGGACGGCGATAGAGAGCCTTGGCATCAGCCACTTCGCCCTGTACTCCGCCCTCATGCTCGTATTATGCCTGTCCGTGTACATACTGGTGGACAATGCCGGATTCAGGCCGGTATGGCAGTGCCTCGGCCGCCTGGGAGCATCCCTCATCCTCAACACAGCAGTGATGACCGCGCTGTTCGCAGCCGTCAGAGACAACAGAAGACAGTAATGGACAACGACAGACACAGAACTCGGAATCTATATATAGGACTGGCTGTGGCATTCCTGCTCCTGATTGTCCAGCTCTTCCGGCTCCAACTCATAGACAGCAGTTTCAAGGTAAGCGCGCAGAACAACGCGCTCTACTATCAGACCAGATATCCTGCACGCGGGCTTATTCTGGACCGCAACGGCAAAGTCCTGGTAGGCAACAAGAATACTTACGACATCCTGGTCACGCCGCACTATGTCAAGGACTTCGACACTACGGAACTGTGCACTGTATTCGGCATAGACAGAGAGTATGTCAGAGCCAAATTCAAGGAATACAGGAAATACCGGTCCCGCATCGGATACAGGACCGTGACATTTCTAAGTCAGGTGTCTCCGGAAAAATACAGCCGTTTCGTAGAATCCGCCCACAGGTTTCCCGAGTTCAGAGGCATACCCCGCACCACGCGCATGTATCCCTACAATGCCGGCGGCAACCTGCTCGGCTATGTAACCGAAGTCGACCAGGACTTCCTCGACAGGCATCCTGACTACGACATGGGCGACTATACCGGCCGCACCGGACTCGAACAGACCTGTGAACCCATGCTGCGCGGAGAAAAGGGATACAGCATATACCTGCGCGATGCCAACAACAGGATTCAGTCATCATACCGGGACGGAGAATTTGACAAACCGGCAGTTCAGGGCAAGGATGTGGTGTCTACCATCGATGCCGAGCTGCAGAACTACGGAGAGGCCCTCATGAAGAACAAAGTAGGCTCGGTAATCGCCATAGAGCCGTCCACAGGCGAGATCCTGTCCATGGTATCAAGTCCAGGCATAGATGTCTCTATCCTCGGTGAGATCAACAAGCACTACAGCAGCATAGCCTCGGACCCGTTCACCCCGATGTTCAACCGGGCCGTAATGTCGCCTCAGCCTCCGGGCTCGGTGTTCAAGCTCGTCAATGCCCTGATAGGTCTGCAGGAAGACGTTGTCAGCACCACGACCCAATACCCATGCCGTAACGGATACTACGCTCCGGGCATACATGTCGGTTGCCACCACCACAAGTCCCCCGTGGATTTCACCGAAGCTATCATGGCCTCCTGCAATTCCTATTTCTGCTACCTGTTCCGGAGCCTGCTGGAAAATCCGGCCTACGGTTCGGAGGCCGAAGCACTGGACCGCTGGCACGATTATGTCCAAAGCTTCGGCTTCGGCACCAAGTTAGGGTCCGACTTCCCGTCCGAGATTCCGGGCTTCGTACCCACTTCCTCCACTTACGACCGGGTATACGGCAAAGGAGGATGGAAGGCCCTGTCCGTAATCTCCCTGTCTATCGGCCAGGGAGAGTTGGGATGCACTCCGCTGCATCTTGCCAATCTGGCGGCCACCATCGCCAACAGAGGATACTACTACATCCCTCACATAGTCAGACAGCACGAGAACGACTCCATAGACTCTATTTTCAGACAGAGACATTACACGCTGGTGGACACCTGCTATTTCGAGGATGTAATAGAAGGCATGTACCAGGCCGTCAACGCGCCGGCCGGTTCAGGCGCCACTGCAAGAATTGCGGCAGTAGACAGCCTGGACATCTGCGGCAAAACCGGTACGGCCGAGAATCCTCACGGAGACGAGCACGCGGTATTTGTCTGTTTCGCCCCGAAGGAGAATCCGCGCATAGCGGTCGCGGTATATATGGAAAATGCCGGATTCGGAGCCACATGGGCCGCCCCGGTAGCATCCCTGATGGTGGAGAAATACCTCAACGGAGAGATAGCATCCGACCGCCGCTGGCTGGAACAGCGGATGCTGGACGCCAACCTGCTGCACAAAGTGCCGGCAAGTCCCGATTATGAACCGCCTAAAAAAGACAGATAATGAGTCCGGGAAGAACGATATACACCAAGATCGACTGGATACTGACAGCGTGCTACCTTGCCCTCGCGGTATTCGGCTGGCTCAACATATACGCCTCCACCTACAGCGAGGGGACCGAGGGGATGTTCTCCCTGGCGACCAGAAGCGGCAATCAGCTTATCTGGATAGGCATAGCCTCGGTAACCGCATTCATTATACTCTTCGTGCTCAACAGCCGGCTATGGAAAAGCATCTCGTGGCCGCTGTACGGACTGACAGTGGCGCTGCTGGTCGCAGTCCTGCTGTTCGGGCACGAGGTCAACGGCTCCAAGTCATGGCTTACCCTGCCCGGAGGATTCGCTATCCAGCCCTCCGAGTTCTCCAAGATAACCACTGCCCTGTGCCTGGCCAGAATCATGGACGGCTATGGATTCAACCTGTCCAACACAAGGGATTTTCTCAAGATCATGGCGGTCATCGGAGCTCCGATGGCCCTGATAGCCCTTGAACCGGACATAGGCACCATCCTGGTGTACTGCTCACTTGCATTCATGCTTTACAGGGAGGGTCTGCCCGGCAAGATACTGGCGGCTGTCGGATTCGCTATACTGCTGTTCCTGCTTACGCTCAAGTTCTCGCCTTTCGTCTCCCTCCTGACCGCAGCCGGCACCGTGGGGCTGCTCTTAGCCTGCCGCCTCAGGCATCCGTTCAGGGCCGTACTGATACTGGCCGCATCCATCACTGCCGCTGCGTTCCTACCGGCACTTCTACGCCTGGCGGCAGACAGATTGACGGCAGACCTTCCCGCCCCGGAATACTGGATTCTGGCTATAATCTTGGCAGTTATGATTGCCGGGGTCATCTTCTGTATGAAAAAAAGGATTAAGGGATGGAGCAGACCGGTACTGACACTGGCTGTATCGGCAGCCCTGATATTCTCCGTAGATGTCATCTTCCACAATGTGCTTAAGCCTCATCACCGGGACAGGATAGAGAACCTTCTCGGCATCTCGGACGATCCGATGGGAGCCGGCTACAATGTCAACCAGTCGAAGATAGCCATAGGCTCCGGAGGTCTGACCGGCAAGGGCTTCCTGCAAGGCACGCAGACCAAGTTCAACTTCGTACCGGAGCAGAGCACCGATTTCATCTTCTGTACAATCGGCGAAGAGTGGGGATTCCTCGGCAGCGTCAGCGTACTCGCCATCTTCCTTATCATGATAGCGAGAATCATCCAGACCGCCGAAAGGCAGAAGAACAGGGGCGTGAGGGTCTACGGTTACTGCACAGCATCCTACATCTTCATGCATGTATTCGTCAATGTCGGCATGACAATAGGCATAATGCCCGTCGTCGGCATTCCTCTTCCGCTGATCAGCTACGGAGGATCCTCCTTCCTGTCGTTTACCATCCTGCTGTTTATTTACATAAGATTGGACCTCGAAAGATGGAAGTAATAAAAAATTTATTACTTTTGGGGGTTATATGGAATTTTAATAATTAAAAATCAGATATATTATGCCACTCAATTTTGTAGACAGACACAACGGCCCGAGACAGTCCCAGATCAAGCACATGCTGGATGTCATCGGAGTAAGCTCCATCGACGAGCTCATTCAGCAGACCATCCCGTCGGATATACTGCTGAAAGAGCCCCTGAAACTGGACAAGAATATCTCAGAGCACGCCTATCTGGCACGCCTGAAAGAGACAGCATCCAAAAACAGAAAATTCCGTTCGATGATAGGACTGGGCTTCTACGGCACAGCCTCGCTGCCCGTTGTCACCCGCAATATATTCGAGAACCCCTCGTGGTACACCTCGTACACTCCCTATCAGGCCGAGATCTCCCAGGGTCGTCTCGAAGCCCTGATCAACTTCCAGACCATGATATCATCCCTGACCGGATTCCCGATGTCCAACTGTTCCATGCTGGACGACGCCACTGCAGCCGGAGAAGCCATGAGGATGATTCACGAGCTGCGTTCCCGCGACGCAGTGAAGGCCGGTAAAAATACTTTCTTCGTAGACCGCAACATCTTCCCTCAGGTGCTCTCCGTTATCGAGACCAGGGCCAAGGGACTTGGGATCAAAGTGGCAGTCGGTGACTACAAGGAAGTTCTCGCCAAGGGATTCGATCCCGAGTGCTACGGTGCGCTCCTCCAGTATCCCGCCGCCGACGGTGAGGTACGCGACTACAGCGCATTCTGCGAGGCCGCACATCAGGCCGGAATACTCGTGGCCGCACACTGCGACATACTTGCCCTGGCCATTATGAAAGAGCCTGCAGCATGGGGCGCCGATGTAGCTGTCGGAACAGCCCAGAGATTCGGACTGGGCATGGGCTACGGCGGTCCTACTGCCGGATGGATGGCCACCCGCGACCAATACAAGAGAAACATCCCCGGCCGTATCATCGGTGTATCGGTTGACCGCCTCGGCAAGCCCGCTCTCCGGCTGGCTCTCCAGACCCGCGAACAGCACATAAAGAGAGAGAAAGCCACTTCAAACATCTGTACAGCCACAGCCCTGATGGCAGTGATGTCCGGAATGTACGCCGCATACCACGGTCCTGAAGGCATCCGCGAGATAGCCCTCGGCTGCTACAAATACGCCCACGCCATGGCCGCTGCCCTCAAGGCCGCAGGCTACACTCTGGCCGCTGAAAACTTCTTCGACACAATCCGCATCCTGAATGTCAATGCAGGAGAGATACGCGAGAAAGCCGAAGCAGCCGGTATCAACTTCTACTATCCTGACGACCAGACAGTCCAGATATCCTTCGACGAACTCTCCAACTGTGAGGAGGCCGCAGTCATAGCCGGCATCTTCGGTGCTGCTCTTTCATGCGGTTCATGCCAGTCAGGCGAGATTCCCATGAAGAGAGAAACCGCCGTCCTCACCGAGAGCGTCTTCAACAAATACCACTCGGAGACCGAGATGATGCGCTACATCAAGAAACTGGAGCGCAAGGACATCTCCCTGACACATTCGATGATACCCCTCGGTTCCTGCACCATGAAGCTCAACGCCGCAGTCGAGATGCTGCCGCTGAGCTGGAGCGAGCTCACAGACATACACCCCTTCGCTCCCACATGGCAGACAGAAGGATACAACCAGATATTGTCAGAGCTGGAGCATGACCTCTGTGTAATCACCGGCTTTGACCGCTGCTCACTGCAGCCCAACTCCGGTGCCGCCGGAGAATACGCCGGCCTGATGACCATCCGCCGCTACCTCGAGGCACAGGGACAGGGCTCGCGCAACACTGTCATCATACCCACCTCGGCTCACGGAACCAACCCCGCCAGCGCCGCCATGGCCGGATTCAACATCGTCTTAGTAGGCTGCGACGAGCACGGAAACATCAACGTGGACGAGCTCAGGGAAAAGGCCGAGGCCAACAAGGACAGCCTTGCTGGCATCATGATTACCTACCCCTCGACCCACGGAGTATTCGAGGTCAAGATCCGCGAGATATGCGACATCATACATAAGAACGGAGGCCAGGTCTATATGGACGGAGCCAACATGAACGGCCAGGTCGGCATCACCAACCCCGGTTTCATCGGCGCCGATGTATGCCACCTCAACCTGCACAAGACCTTCGCCATGCCTCACGGCGGCGGCGGTCCAGGAGTAGGCGCCATCTGTGTGGCAGCCCACCTCTCGCCCTATGTTCCCGGACATCCCGTAATGCCCCAGTGCGGCGGACATGGAGTTACGGCAGTGGCTTCAGCTCCTTACGGCAGCCCTCTGCTCGCCCCCATCACCCACGCCTACATCAAGCTGCTCGGTCCCGACGGACTGCGCAAGGCTACAGAGATGGCCATCGTCAACGCCAACTACTTAGCTTCCCGCCTGTCCAAGGAGTTCAACATCTACTACACCGGAGTCACCGGACGTGTGGCCCACGAGTGCATCGTAGACCTGCAGAGCTTCAAGGCCGACTACGGAGTGGACGCCACCGACATCGCCAAACGTCTGATGGACTACGGATTCCACGCTCCTACACTCTCATTCCCCGTACATGAGACACTGATGGTGGAGCCTACCGAAAGTGAGTCCCTTGAAGAGCTCGACCGCTTCGTGGACGCCATGATCAGCATCAAGAGAGAGTGCGAGGCAATCAAGGAAGGCAAGGCCGACAAAGCCGACAATGTCGTGAAGATGGCGCCTCACACCGCCGAGGAGGTATGCTCCGACTCCTGGAGCCATCCCTACTCCCGTGAGCAGGCCGCCTATCCTCTCGAATGGATCCGCGACAACAAGTTCTGGCCCGCATGCGCAAGGGTGGACAACGGCTACGGTGACCGCAATCTCGTACCCGTGGTAAAATAAACGCACTATGAGGAAAATCTCATTCGCTCTGACACTGGTATCTGCTCTTTTCCTGTCGTTCTCCTGCAGAAACAAAGGAGAAGAGCAGAAACCTCTGCCGGAAAACGCATACGAGGCTTTCATATTGTCAGACAGATACGGTCTGTACAACACAGCCGACACTACTCAGGGTTGCTTCTATTATCAGCCTTATACGACACAGAGGCTGCACGGAAAGACTGACGGCAGCCATATCCGGTTCGGAGTAATCAGCAACAACCAGTCTACATATTTTGTAGCCGACGGCATTCCCGCCAGCCTGGAATTGTCCGGTACCGCAAGAATCAACCTCATCCAGAATGTGTCCAACACAATAGACGAAAGCCTGACGGCCGATTTTGAAGTCGTCAAGAAAGATGAAGGCAGCGGCAGGACATGGCTGTTCAGCGAAGATCTCAACTATGGAATCATCATTCTCAATTAAAAGACACGGTTATGCGTAATTCTATAATATTGTCCGCCTTGTGCGCAATACTTCTGACCGCCTGGTCCGTACCGGCAGGAGCGGTCAAGGCATATCCGCATCCCGTCACCGTGACCCAGCCGGACGGCACTACCCTTACCCTGACTGTCCACGGAGACGAATTCCTCAACTGGACTACATCCGGAGGCCGTCTGGTCAGCAAGGGACCCGACGGATTCTGGTACTACGCCTCTTTCAACAGCGACGGTTCCAAGACCATCAGCCGCACAAGAGCAAGCCAGTCCGTACTTTCCGCTTTTACAAACGGCAAAGTCAGCATTCCGGCGCCTGCAATAGCCGCAGCAAAGGCCAGAAGAGAGCTTACCGGCAGCATGATGCTGGAGCGCAACTCATCCCTGGCCAGCGGAGAAAAGAATTTCTTAGTGATACTGATTGAGTTCCCTGACCTGAAATTCACTGTCTCCTCCCCCCATCAGACATTTGACAACATGCTCAACCAGCCCGGATACACTTCCTCCTCACAGACAGGTTCAGCATTCGATTACTTCAATGACAACTCCTGCGGCAAGTTTACCCCCAACTTCGATGTCGTAGGCCCCGTCGAGGTATCCAACGGATACGCATGGTACGGTGATGACGGCAATGGAGGTGACCGCGCGGAGGATCTGCTCATAGAAGCCTGCGGACTCATATCCAACGAGGTGGATTTCGCCAAATACGACAACGACGGAGACTATCTAGTGGACAATGTCTTCTTTTTCTTTGCGGGCCACAATGAAGCAGAGGGAGCCGGGACCGACCGTATCTGGCCTCACTCCAGCAATATTCAGTACCGCAATATCCTTGTGGACGGCGTGACTCTGACCAAATTCGCATGCACTTCCGAGTACATGGGCAGTCAGGGAACGGATTTGGCCGGCATCGGAACATTCTGCCACGAATTCTCACATGTGCTCGGGCTGCCCGATTTCTACGACACCGATGACATGGTTGAGGGCCTGGCCGACATGGATCTCGGTACTTATACCATCATGTCCGACGGAGTGTACAACAACAACGGCCATACTCCTCCTTACTATACCGCAGTCGAGCGTGAACTGCTCGGCTGGATGGAGATAGAAGAATGGACCGATGAGGGTCTGAAGACCGTTGAGCCCATTGAGAACAATACCGCATACATGACCCCCACCGCCAATCCCGGAGAATACTATGTCTATGAGAACCGGCAGAACAACGGGTGGGACACATACACCGGAGGACACGGCCTCATCATATACCATGTCGACAAATCCGACAACCTGGTAGGCAGCAACACTGCAGCCTACAGATGGAGCCGTATAGACGGAGGCATCAACAACAACGCCTCGCATCCGTGCCTCGACCTGATAGAGTCCGTCTACCCTGCAAGCAATGCGACAGACCCTATGGACAAGCCTTTCCCGGGCAGCAGCAACGCGACTTCGTTCAACGCAGGCACTCAGCCTGCCGCCGTTGACTGGGCCGGAGACTTCACCGGTTTCGGGCTTTCCGGCATCAGCGAGAACGGAGGCAATGTCACCCTCACCCTGTCCATCGACAGGCAGCGCACCCTTTCAGGAACAGTCACCGACACTGACGGCAAGCCTGTGGAGAACGCTACCGTCACCGTATCCGAGACAGAAGTCAGCCAGAGCGGCATACGCGGTCTGAGTGTGGTCAAGGTAAAGGCCGGAACTGAACCGTTCTCCGCAACGACAGACAGCAAGGGACATTTTGAGCTTGACCTGACACAGGCCTCATCATCAAGGCTCTCAGTCAAGGTCGAGCGCTTCGGCTATGCCGACTACACGGAACCGATAATATTCGCTTCCGGCAATATGACACTGGACATCGAGCTGATGGACAGCGAGGACCAAACCGCCGTCGAACTCCGCAAGTACAACACCTTCAACTCCATGACCATAGGCTGGGAAGCAGGAGAGACTACTCAGGCCGGAGCCCGCTTCAGTTCATCCGAGCTGAGCCGTTACGCCGGATACAAGTTCAAGTCCATATCATTCGTGACAACGACCAATTCGGCCACATCCGCAAGCGTGGCCATAGACTTCGGCAAGACCAATGTCCTCAACTTCCCCTTCCCCGCCGCAGATCTGGCCACCGGTATGATGACTACTGTGGACATCAGCAGCGAGAACATCACCGTACCCGAAGACAACAGTATCTATATCAGCTACCGGCTTGTCAATCCGGATACGGACTATCCTGTCGGATGCGATGACGGTCCGGCCGTGGAGGGTGGATGCTATTTCTACTTCGAAGGAGACGGCTGGGTGGACTATACCGAAAGTATCGGATACAATATCATCATATCGGCCGTACTTGTCAACCCCGAAGGCAAGTTGTTCTACCTTGGCGTAAATACCATAGCAAGTCCCAAGAGCACCTACTCGGCCGGCGATACCTTCACCTTTGCCCTCAATCCGAGCAACAATACCCCGTCATCCGTAGAGTGGAGCTTCGACGGGCAGCCTCAGGACACCGGTTCAGTAACCCTTACTGCCGGCACGCATACCGTGGAAGCCGACCTGACATACGGGGACGGCTACACCGAGACGCTGACTCTTGAACTCAATGTACAATAACCAATGTAAATCCCAATAGTACCAATGAAAACAAAACTCTCTGTACTACTGCTTATTTCTACTCTGACCGTCTTTTTAGCCGGCTCGTGCAACGATAAGCGCAACGGCGGCCTGGGCTCCATAAGTCTGTCCAAGCACGGCATAACACTGCCTGCCAACGGAGGAACATTCTCGGTCGATGTGTCGGCCTCCGCCGGCTTTACCGTCGAGTCCTCCTCATGGATACATCTTGACAGCACCGGCGTCACCGTTTCAGAGGACGGCACATACAGTTCCGGCTCCTATACCTTTATCGTCAACCAGAACACCGGCAGCGACAACAGGTCCGGTTCCGTCACTTTCAGATGCCTCGATGCCGTAGACTCCATCAGGATTACACAGAACGGATTAGTGGACAGCTACCTTGAAGTATTCATGGAAGCCGAGGAACCCGGATTCTACTCCGAATCTCTTGACGACTTCATCTACGAGGAATTCGAGAGCCAGTACTCTCTCTCCTATCCTGCAGACGGGGAGACATTCTCATACAGAATGCTTACCACCCAGCCCGCCGAGTACTTCACTATCAGCGGCATACCCCAGGCCTTCGAGGAAGGCGAGACCTATACTCTGGACTTCTCTCAGAATTTCAGTTTCGATATGAGCACTACCAGCCCGTATCAGTTCTCGATACAGAAAGTATCCGGTGAGAAAATCTGGATGTACAATGTAGACAATCGTTTCGGTTTAATCATCACTACTGAATAGCCCCATGAGACACAACTTCATCAAGACAATGCTTATTATCGGGCTGGCCGCCGTTTCAGTAACGGCAGCTTACGCCGTCAAGGCCAGGCCCACTCCCATAACCGTAAAACAACCTGACGGAACCACTCTTACCGTGCGTATTCACGGTGATGAATTCCTGCATTGGTACACTGTAGGAGGACGCCTTGTCAGCAAAGGACCAGACGGCTATTTCTATTATGCCGAGTTCAACGCCGACGGAACCACTACCCGAACTTCTTCGAGAGTCACCTCCAACGGTCTCTCCCTTTCAGGCGCAGAGGATTCCCGCGTGACACCACCGGCAAGCGCGATTGCCGCCGCCAAGCTCAGAAGACAGGCCGCGTCGATAACGCCTGCAGCCAACGGGATGTCCATAGGCGACCATCACTTCCTGGTACTGCTGATAGAGTTCAGTGATGTAAAATTCACAGTGCCCAATCCCCAGCAGGCCTTCACAAGGCTGCTCAACGAGGAAGGATACAGCGAAAACGGAGCTGTGGGCTCTTCCCGCGACTACTACATCGAGAACTCAGGCGGCAAATTCACCCCGACATTTGATGTCTATGGTCCCGTAGCAGTCTCCGGCACCCATGACCAGGGCGCAGGAGACTACATGTACAGAGCTGACTACATCCTCGCCGAAGCATGCGGACTCCTTGACGATGAGATAAACTTCGCCGACTACGATATCAACAACGACGGAATCATCGACAATGTCTTCTTCTTCTTCGCCGGCAACAACTCGGCGGAGGCAGCCGACGGCTCCAAGGACGAAAGGGCCATCTGGCCCCACAAGGGAGAAGTGTCCAGACCTACCGAAAAGACCTTCGACGGCAGGACCCTCAGGACATACGCCTGCACATCGGAATACGGTTCCAACGACGGCTACTACACCAAGTACATGGCCACCATAGGTACATTTACCCATGAGTTCGCCCATGTGCTCGGACTGCATGACCTTTACGACACCAACTACGAGACCAACGGTCTGGCCGCGGGCCTCGGCTCGATATCCATCATGGACGAGGGCTCCTATAATGATGACGGACGCATGCCGCCTTACTTCAACGGCTACGAGAGATATATGCTCGGCTGGATGGACCTGACCGAATGGTACACATCAGGAGCCAAGACCCTCAAGCCCATCCATGAAAACGAGGCATACATCACCAATACCTCCAACGACGGAGAGTTCTTCTTGTATGAGTTCAGGGACGGGACCGGCTTTGACGAAGCAATCGGAGCCACCGGTATCGCAATATACCATATAGACCAGTCAGACAATATCGTCTACGGCTCATACAGGGCAAAAGACCTGTGGGAAGGTAACGGCAACATGATCAACTGCTATGCGGACCACCAGTGTTTCGACCTCATCGAGTCCACTTACCCCGAGCGTGTGGCTGATGCCGCCGGCAATGCATACAAGCTCTTCCCCGGTATGGAGAACAAGACATCGCTCAACTCCACCACCTCGCCGAACAACAAGACATGGGCCAAGGAAGATTCCGGATTCAGCATCTCCGACATGGCCATATCCGGAAGCACAGCCTCACTCATGCTCAAAGCCAGGGACTCAGGCGACCCTATTGCCGACTTCATCAATGTGGGCATAAACGCCATCTTCAAGAACAAGGACGAGTACAGCGAAGGAGACACATTCCCTTTCATGCTGAGCCTCAGCAACTATGTTCCCATCTCCACAGAATGGTACTTTGATGGGGAGAAACAGGATCAGGGAGGAGTCGTCCTCACATCCGGCATACACACCGTGGAGGCCCGCCTTACTTATGAAGACGGCACTACTGAGAAGATTATCACCAAGATAGAGGTCAAATAACAGGAACGACCGCAAACAATAAAATCCAGGTACCGGCAAAGTCTATGGTACCTGGATTTTTTGTTAGCAAACAGAGACGGCCTGATTACCGCATCTTGCGCCACATCCAGACGATATAGGCGATGACGAAAGGAATCGCTATGGATACCCATGCCATAACCTTGAGGGTGAAGAGACTGGACGAGCTGTTGCAGAGAGTCAGGGAGTCCTGGATGTGCACGGTCGAGACATAATAGGCAGTGTCGTTGAATCCGGCGATGAGCAGAATGGCCCAGACAGCAAGCAGTGCGCCGGCGCCCACGATGTAAAAGTTCTGTCTGATGCCCTTGCATAGGAAATGCCTTCCGAGGCCTGCCAGCACGAGGACGACACCGAGCAGGAAGACCACAGCTATCCACCAGGTGTGGAGGATGTTGTGCAGGTACTTGAACGGCTCGGGTGAAATCACTCCCGTGGCAGGATCCACTGCGTACCCGGTCCTGAGGAAGAGCCAGAGGACGAAGGCCACGAAGGTCAGGACGAAAGCCGGGGCAGTGATCATCAGCCGCCTGCGGCATTTATCCGCAAATGCGCCCACATCCGGCTTGGTCAGCAGGTAAAGCAGGCCGAGGGTCCTGGCGGCCAGAAAGACCACCACTCCCAGCAGCAGGTTCATCGGGTTGGCCAGGGCATCCAGGCCGTGCCAGCCGTTAGCCCAGGTCGAAATGGCGGGAGAGGCGGCATCGGTGATAGAGACCTTGTCCACGGTGAAGGCTCCTCCGGAGAAGAATGTTCCGACGGCCACTCCGAGGAGGAAAGTTCCCAATGCTCCGTTCAGGAAAAGGAAAATCTCAAATGTTCTGGCACCGAAGATATTGCCGGCGGCCCTGCGGTATTCGAAGGAGAACGCCTGAATCACGAAGAGCAGCAGGATGCAAATCCAAAGCCAGTAGGCTCCGCCGAAGCTGGTGGAATAGAACAGGGGGAAGGAGGCGAAGGCCGCTCCGCCGAAGGTGACGAGAGTGGTGAAGGTGATTTCCCATTTGTGCCCGGCGTATTTGACTACCAGGTCCTTCTCATCCTCCGAGGAAGCTGTGCGCAGCAGCAGGCCCTGCGCTCCCTGCACGAAAAGCAGGAACACCAGGATTGCTCCGAGAAGGGCTACTAATGCCCACCAGTAATGTTGCAGAAAATACAGTGTGTCCATGATTATTCTCCTCCTTTCTTAATCTGTTTGAGCATGATGCTGATCTCCACGCAGAGCATGGCCGTGAAGAGGGCAGCGAAGATGATAAGGGTCGTGAGGACATTGCCCGGCTCGACTCCGGAGACCGCTGCGTTCACCGGCAGCAGATTCTGTATGGTCCAGGGCTGACGGCCGACCTCTGCTACGATCCAGCCCGACTGGGAGCAGATGTAGACAAGAGGCACGCTTATGATGCCCAGCCACAGGAGCACCCTGCCGAATTTCTTCTTATCCCAAAGCCCTTTCCACTCAAACAATATGAACAGGGCGAATAAAAGTATAAAGAACATACCGAGAGCCACCATGATATGGAAGGCGTAGAAGACCATCGGGACATTGGGCACTAAGTCTTCCGGTTCCTCGATATAGTGATAGCCGAAATAGTTGAAGTTCTGCTCCAGCACCGCCCTGTTCTGAGCCATAGCCAAAGTATCACCGGCCTCCTTGGCGGCCTGATAGCCGGCCAGAGCGGACACGGCTGCCGTACCCATTGCCTTTTTCTCTGCAAACGAAGGCTCGATGTAGGTGTTGCCCTCCCGGTCGGTGAACTCGTAACCACCCTCGATGATGTCGTTGATACCCGGCACGAAACCGTCGGCCTGACGGGTGGCCAGGAACGAAAGCATGTTGGGGAAGGAGATATCGAACAGATAAGGGTCCTCATCCGCACCGTCCTCACCGATGATGTCTTTGTCGGGATTCAGGATGCCGACCGCTACCAGCGGGGCTTTCTCAGAGCCGTCGTAGAGGCCCTCCATGGCGGCGAGTTTCATGGGCTGTACCTTGGCCACGTTGTAGGCCGAGCCATCACCGGTGCCGATGAGCACGGCGAGGGAGATGATTCCGAAGACGGAGGCCATGCGGATGGATTTGCGGGCCAGAAGCGTCTCCCGCTTTTTAAGCAGGAACCACGAGGACACGGCGATGACGAATACCGAGGCGAGCACATAGCCGTTGGTCACCGAGTGGAGGAACTTGTTGATGGCCACGGGCGAAGAGACTACAGCCCAGAAGTCTGCCATCTCGCTGCGGGCAGTGTCGGGATTGAACTCCATGCCCACGGGATACTGCATCCAGGAGTTGGCTATCAGAATCCATACGGCGGAAAGATTCGTCCCGATGGCCGTGAGCCAGGTGGATACTAAGTGGGCTTTCTTGCTCACTTTGTTCCAGCCGAAATACATCACTGCGAAGAAGGTGCTCTCCATGAAAAATGCGAAGATACCCTCGATGGCCAGCGGGGCACCGAAGATGTCGCCCACGAACCATGAGTAGTTGCTCCAGTTGGTTCCGAACTCGAACTCGAGGATGATACCGGTCGCCACTCCCATTGCGAAGTTTACGGCGAACAGCTTCATCCAGAACTTCGTGGTCCGCTTCCAGAACTCGTCTCCGGTCATCACATACCGGGTCTCCATAAAGGCTATCAGAAAGCCCAGGCCGAGGGTCAGGGGCACGAACAGCCAGTGATACATGGCCGTAAGCGCGAACTGCCACCGGGAAAGATCTACCAGCGTTGCTAATAATGTCATTTGTTTAAAGGTTTTGTTTGGTTAATGATTATTTCGTCAGATTCTCTATCACTACCCTGCTCTTCTGAGCGTCTGTCTCACAGTCGGCCAAGGCCGGACGGAAGAAGAAAACCCTCAGGATAGCGAACATGATAAAGAGTTTCAGAATCACGACTATCCACAATGTCCTGCCCAGAGACGACATGTCCCTGAATCCCTCATAATAGAAAAGCCATATTCTGCGCAGTCTCTCCATAAGCCGGGACTAAAGTTCCTCCGCAAACATCGGATCCCAAGGCGGAAGCATTATCGGCTCGGTCTCCAGAAGTTTGAGAATATTCTCAGGCACGTATTTCTTCTCCACCACCAGACGGAACATATATTCCTCAAACCATTCGTCCGTCATCACCAGATGCCCCTCGTGGCCAATCATGCCCCATGAGTTCTCCACCTTCCATTTTTTAGCATTACCGTTCTCATCGAGGTCCACCGCCATCAGAGTCATGGCGTGGGACGAGCCGCTGGCACCGGTCAATATCCGCTCCCGCTTGTCCATGCCGAACTCCGTACCCATCAGAGAGCCATAGTCGTAATAATCCACGTCCAGCACACCGTTCTGACGGTCCAGGAACTTACCCACGTCGCAGGAGAAATACATCATCGTGCCGTCCTTTATCGAAGCGATGGCTATGGCCTCTATCTCTTCGATGGGCAAGTTGATATACAGCCAGTTCTTGCCGTCGTACTGATGGCGGTCGTACTCTATCTCGTAGACCTTGTAGAACTCGCGGGTAGGGTCGTTCATCAGCATCACATAGTTGTTCTTCAGATCCACGCCCACATACTCGTCATAGAAGGACTTCGGAGTATAGGTCTTAGTGCTGACCGGCTTGCCCTCAGCGTCATACATGGTCCATGTAAATTCGGCGGGCGGCTCTCCTAAGTTAATCACCAGGAAACGGTACACAAAGGCAAGCATCTCCACCTTGCGGCTCTCCAGCATGGCAGGCAGCTCCTTTTTCGGGCCGGTCATCTCACGCAGTTCCAAGCCGAACTCCTTCAGCTTGAGATTGAGCAGCATGGACATACCCGAGGTATGATTGGCCGCATATGTCTCGGGCATCACATTGGACGGGACTATACCGTACTTCATGATAAGATCGGATACACCTGTGAACTGTCCGCCGTCTCCGATAGCGTGACGGAACAGCCACTCCACCTTACGGTCGTCCATAGGCAGATTACGGGTATCTATTATGCCCTGCAGGAAAAGATTGGCCTTCTCCAGCTGGTCATAGAAAAAAATATAGCTCTGCGAGAACTGGAAAGGGCCGAGATTATACTCGTCTATCATCTTAGCCCTCAGCACATTCATTCCTGAAAACAGCCAGCATCTTCCGCTTCGCTGCTGGTCGGTGATACCCTTTGACGGTACCTCGTCCGAAAAGTAGAAGTCATAACCGCCCTCTACGCCCTGACGCACAGCCAGAGTATTGATATCATTGGCCGAAACAGCGTTGCGCAAGGCCAGTTCCTCGGGTGTCCCCTGCCAGCCTTTACGGATTTGCGCCATCATCTCATCCGTTATGCCGCCCTGGGCAAAAGCGGCCGCCGCCACCGACAGCACCGCACATACAGTAATGATTCGTTTCATCATATTAATTAATTTACAATCTATTCTGCCTATTACTCGTTCCATGCGCCTCCTTTGCGGAACTGCTTCCTGACCGACCTTCCAGCACCGACGACAGCCGGAAAGCACCGCATTGAACATTCAAAGTTAACAAATTTCCACATAACCCCACCTCTTCCATACTCACTACTTCTTCCAACGCCCTTTCCGCTCCGTCACTTCCCGTTTCCCACCACTACTTCCTTTTTCCATTCTGCTTCTTCCCTTTCCACAGCGGCAGCGTTTTCCGTATTTTCCTGCCGTTGCGGAAGTGGAGGAAGCGAAAAGAGGACAAATGCGAACAAAATATTTGCTGAAAATTTGGTTTATAAAATAAATTAGTTTATATTTGCGTCAGAAAACATAAGAGAGGTGGCTGCCACGAACCCCGAACGCTGCACAAAAACCTTCGGGATTCACATCAGACCGGATCTTCTCTTTTTCGCAGAATTCGGTTTATTTTTTAAAGCATTTTAAAGTTATGGAAAACAGCTTCGACAAAAACGGACTTTCAGTAGAAAAGTCATTGGAAATCATCTCCGAGGCAATCAACAACAGCCAGCGGGACTTTCAGCGGCGCGCAGGTACGGCAATGACAATATGGGGTGCGGCGGTCATGCTGGCTTCCGGCATCGTGATGCTGGGTATCGCCTTGACAGGCAACCCGATGTGGAATATCGCATGGTTCCTGATTCCGGTCATCGGATGGCCGCTGGACAAACTTTCGACCAAGCATATCGGACACAGCTCCGGTAGCGGAGAGAACTTCATATCCAAGACCATGGGCATCGTCTGGATTATATACGGCGTCTTCGCTGTCGCCACAAGCATCATGGCATTCTTCATTCCTATTCCCATCATAGGCATAATCATACTGCTGTTAGGAATGGGCGGCGCAATCACTGGCGCACTCGCCAAGAACCGGCTTATAACCGTCCTCGGCATCATCAGTGGCATAGCCGGCCTACCGTGCGCCTATCTTCTGGACAGTCCCGTGTACACTCCGCTTTTACTGACAGCTGCCGCACTGATGAACCTGGTCATCCCCGGCCTGATATTCAACCGTCAGAACCGTAAACTACAGTAACAGCCATGGGAGAATTTGCAAAACTCGACCCGCTGCTGCACTCCGAACTCCGTCTGGCCGTCATGTCCACCCTGCTGACCATGGAAGAGGCAGACTTCGTGTACCTGCGCGAGGCGACCGGAGCCACTGCCGGCAATCTGAGCGTGCAGATCGACAAGCTCTCCGAGGCAGGGTACATCACTGTTGAGAAAGGTTTTGCGGGGAAGAAGCCGCGAACGGTGTGCAGAATAACGGAAAAAGGGTCGCGGGCTTTCGCAGCTTACGTCGAAGCACTAAAGTCATATCTGCACTGACATGCAGATATGACTTCGCTTATGCTCTTTACCCATCCCCTAACCCCTTCCCGAGAAGGGGCTTCGGTCGCTCTCGCTCCGGGCACTGACATGCAGATATGACTTCGCTTACGCTCCTTTTACCCATCCCCTAACCCCTTCAGCCCATCAGCCATCAACGGTAAGTGGTGTCGCACCCCGATTTCGCAAAACTCTGAGATTCAGAACCATGCCGACTAAGCATGATCTTTTCGGCCACCCACAGCATCCCGAGAAGTTCATGTCACTTTCACAACACATTGATTTATAAAAAATTGCGAAACTACCCCGCTCGCCTGCCTGCCGTTAATAGGAGAGCGCAGGTGATATGGCGGAACAGCGAGGAACAGCATCGGAAAGCCAGCCGACGGACAACGCAGAAGCTCCATAAGACAAATTAAATTTGTTCTTACGGGACTTCTGCTTATTTTTGCCGCCCATTTAAAGACACACAACACTACGGCCATGAATATCAAGGCAACTGTTATCTCTATCATCCTGACCGCGGCGGCATGCACAAGTGCCTCGGCAGCGGCAGACAGCCTCAGCACCGGCTCCAAAGAATCAAAGGGCGGAAAACTCATGAACTTCCTTTCGGAAAAAGTAAGTGTCAGCGGCTATGCCCAGGCCGGATACCAGTACAGCACATACGACATGGAACACGACGGGGCTTTCAACAAGTTCAATCTGTACAGGGCAATGATCATCGCTGATGTCAAGCCGATCAAGCATCTTGACCTCTACTTCATGGCTGATGTGTCTAAATTCAAGCTGCACGAGCTGTTTATCAGATACCGTCCGGTAGATGCGTTCTACATCCGTCTCGGGCAGTACAAGACACCCTTCACCATTGAAAGCAATATGTCTCCCTCTGTCCTGGAAATAATAAAAGGAGCGCAGGCAGTTCAGTATCTGGCCGGCATCGACGGCTCGGATGAGTGCTTCGGCGCAGGTTCAGGAAGGGACCTTGGTCTGGAAGCCGGCGGTGAATTTCTTAAAGTAGGGAAGGACCGCCGCAATCTGTTCGAATACAGAATCGGTGTATTCAACGGAGAGCCGTCCAATACAGCCGAGTCCAACAACAGAAAGGATGTGGTGGCAAGCCTGGCTATCAGACCTGTCAGTATGCTCAAACTGCACGGTTCCGTCTATATCGGAGAAGGAACCGCAAAGACGGACAGCCCCTACGGGAGTTTCAAGGAGGAAGAGACATACCGGAGAAACAGATGGAGCGCAGGACTGGAACTGAAAGCAGGACCAATATATCTCCGAAGCGAATATATGGAAGGACTGGACGCCTCGGTCAGAAGCCGCGGCGCATACGCCACACTGACCGGGTCTCCGGTAAAATTTCTGGACATCGTGGCATCTGTGGATTATCTGGACCGGAACATCAGCCTGAGTGACTGGCAGTGCAACTATATCATAGGACTGCAGTGGAACTTCTTCCAAAAATGCCGGCTTCAGGCACAGTATGTATACCAGCAGCGGTCCGCTGACAGCCAAGGCATATACAGCGGCGTTCCGTCCTCGCATATGTTCGTCACACAGCTTCAGGTAGGATTCTGATATTCCCGGAGCTAAATAATCTTCCTGATATTGCGGAAAAGGGCATCGGGAATGTCCGCTGATGCGGTGCGGAAGCCGGCGTTACCGTTGATCTCGCAGACCTTGAAGCCGCCGTCTCCGTCATAGAGCAGATCCACTCCGGCGAAGAAAAGACCGCATGCACGGGCTGCGGCCATAGCGGTCGAAGCCGCCTCCGGAGGCAGCGGAATCTGACGGAAAGAGCCTCCGGCGGCGAAATTGGATTTAAAGCTGGAAGGATTGTAGCGAAGCACATGACCGGCCACTTCCTCCCCTGTCACCCATACCCGGATATCCCGTCCGCTGCTCGAAGCCACGAACTCCTGCAGCATAGGTTCACAGCCGCAACGAATCTCCTCCGGAGTCTCCCCGAACTCACTGACACCCCTGGCCAATGCCTCCAGCCGCAGGGTCTCCTCCCGACGGCACGCCTCCTGAGCGTCCCTGTATTCCGTCTCATTGCGGACAAGAAACACATTCTCCCCTTTCGAGCCGAAATTGAGCTTCAGTACAAACGGATACGCCGCACCGCCGGCAGCCTCCTCCATTGACAGCACCTTCGGAACCGGCACTCCGGCTGCTGCAAGCACCTCTCCGGAGCGGCGTTTGTCCCTGCACAGAATCATTGATCCGGAAGAATTGATTACCCTTACACCTTGCTCCTCATACCACCTGGACAAGGCGATATTGTAGCCCCTCATAAGGACGAAATCCGGTTTCCGGTCAGGTGCTCCGACAGGAGCCTGAGCCACAGGAGCATCATAGAACAGCACCTGCAACTCTATGCCATAACGGGCAGCCGCTTCCATGAACCAGCCGAAAGCGTTGTTCTCACGGGGAGTTGTGGACGGATATATCAGCAGGCCTCTTTTTTCCATACCGCAAATGTAATCCCAATCCGTAAAATGAGAAACCGCCGGCCCCTGATTTTTCAGAAAACCGGCGGCAATCAGACTATTTAAAATTTGTTTATTTCAGAAGCTGCTCATCGATAATCTGCTTGAGCTGAGCCTTGGAAGGAGCGCCGGGGCTCATCGAAGGCTCACCGTCAGCAGGTATGTAGAGCAGGGTCGGCACCGAGCGGATACCGAAAGCTCCGGCAAGATCCCTCTCCTGGTCCACATCCACCTTGTAGATTACGAGCCTGTCACCGTATTCCCTGGCCAGCTCATCGAGCACGGGGCCCAGGGCCTTGCAGGGGCCGCACCAGGTGGCGAAGAAGTCCACGATGGCGGGTTTGGTTCCCTCGTATTTCCAGACCTGTGAACCGGCCTCGTAGTTCCATACTTTCTGCAGAAATTCTGCTTTGGTCAGATGTATTGTTCCTGTTTCCATTTTTTCCTCATTTTTTCCGGACTTCCTCTCCTGTCCGTATGCCGTCAGAGGCAGGGCGGACAGAAGCAGGGTTCCGGCCATAAGCAGTGTTGTCGCTATCCGTTTCATTATTTTCTGTAAATTTTGTCCTCTATCTTCTCCTTGGGGAGCTGACGGGTGCAGAAGAACCAGTCGTAGCACTTAAGGTCCTTGTCGTCTCCGTCCATGCGGCTCTTGGCCACTCCGCAGGAACCGGCCGTGGGCACTATCACCTCGTCTCCAGGCTGCCAGTCGGCGGGCAGGGCGACACCGAACTCATCGGCGGTCTGCAGGCCTATCAGCACTCTCTTGAGCTCATCAAAATTCCTGCCAAGCGAGAGGGGATAGTAGATAATGGTGCGGATTACATTCTTCGGGTCGATGAAGAATACGGCGCGGACGGCCTGAGTGGCGCTTTCGCCGGGCTGGATCATGCCGTAGCGGCGGGCGATGTCCATGGTGATGTCCTCGATCAAGGGGAATTTCACCTCGACGTTCTTCATGCCCTTGTACTGGATCTTCTCCTGGATGGTGCGCAGCCATGCGATGTGACTGTAGAGTCCGTCCACGGAGAGGCCGATGAGCTGGGTGTTGAGGGCTTCGAACTCGGCGGCGCGGGAGGCGAAGGTCATGAACTCGGAGGTGCAGACGGGGGTGAAGTCGGCGGGATGGCTGAAAAGGATCTTCCATTTGCCCTTGAAATCCTCGGGGAAGCGGATCTTGCCCTGGGTGGTCACAGCCTCGAATGCGGGAGCCTGGTCGCCGATGCGGGGCATGGGATAATACTGCTGCTGTGTCTGAGTCTGAATGTTGTTGTTGCTGTCCATAACTATTACTTTTTAATGATTAATATTCCGTT
>DXAT01000048.1 GCA_019116965.1 Candidatus Coprenecus pullistercoris | reverse complement strand
CTATCTTTGGAGTAGTAGAAGTGGAATTCTTGGTAATGGCTCCGCTCTTGCAGGCAAATGAACACGGGTTGCAGGCAAATCCGTAAAGGCAGTCCATGATTACAAATGGAGCGGCAGCGGCTCTCTCTGCGGAGGGCATCGCGGGCTTCTGGAGAATCCTCACGGGATGCTGCTGGGAGTCAATGTATTCCTTCGAGACCTGAAGGTAGTTGTCATAATTGAAGCGGCGGCCGAGATTCTGGAGAATCTCATACGCGCACTGCCTTCCGCGGAGGACGGCAGAGGTGCCCTCGCCGATACGGACTGAGTCGCCGACTCCGTGGCAGCTGCGGCCGAAGACGGCATTGCCCTTGACAAAGAGCTGGTTGTCAGGCATCAGACCAGTACAGATGTTGATGCAGTCGATACCGTCGATGAGCCTTTCGGTACCGGGGATGGGCTTGAAGTTCTCGCACTCGGCGATGATAGCTCCGGTAATGCCGGTATGGTCGGCGTTGGGCACAGCCTCCACCAGCACATGGGAGGTCAGAATCGGGATGCCGAGACGGCGCACCCTGTTGGCCTGCACTGGGAAGCCTCCCTCGCGGGGCATACCCTCGATGATCATCCTTACATTGGCTCCGGCCTGCATGGCCTGATAGGATGTCAGGTAGCCGATGTTGCCGGCTCCGACCGTAAGAATGTTCTTGCCCAGCAGCGTAAACTGGGTGTTCATCATCCTCTGCACCACGGCGGCGGTATAAACTCCGGGCACATCGTCGTTCTTGAAGGCCGGCATGAAGGGCACGGCGCCGGTGGCGATGACCAGCTCGTCGGTATCCACATAGAAGACCTTGTCGGTGGCGATGTTCTTGACTGCAAGCCTCTTGCCCTCGAGGATATCCCAGACAACAGAGCCCAGCATGATGCCCTCGTGAGAGTCCCCGGCCAAGGTCTTAGCTATATCGAATCCCCTCATCCCTCCGAAACGCTTCTCCTTCTCGAAGAAGAAGAACTGGTGGGTCTGCATCAGGAACTGACCGCCGATCTCGCTGTTGCTGTCGATCACCAGGCAGTCCACGCCCTCTTTCAACAGTTCCTCGCGGACTGCCAGACCGGCAGGACCGGCACCGATAATGGCTACAGTTGTCTTGTAGACTTCCTTCTCCTCCACTCCGTCCTTCTCAGTGACCAGAACGCCCTTGAAGCCGCTGCCGGCGCTGAGCCTGGCGACCTCCCGGACACCGTCCACCTTGGTTATGCAGATACGGCGGATCTTGCCGTCCACAAGCATCTCGCAGGCTCCACACTTGCCGATACCGCACTCCATGGTCCTCTTGCGGTGGTCGAGACTGAGACTGTGTACAGGACAGCCGGCCTGGTGCAGGGCGGCGGCTATGGTCTGCCCCCTCTGCCCTGTTATTGTTTTACCCTCAAACTTAAATGATACAGGATCTTCCACCGGTACGGGAAGAATCGGATGGGATGTTATTCGATACATTGTTTTATAGGTTAGTGTTGTCATCCACAAATTTAATTTTTTTATAAAAACAAAAATATCCTTACAAGTTTTTTTCTTTCAGATTTATATCATCCGTCAAAATATATCTTTGCCTGAGCTTTAATCTTATAAAAGGAATCTTATGAATATTAGAATGTTGAAAGGAATCGTCCTCCTATGTGCCACAGCAGTGCTGTCAGCTTGCAAGGACGAGATGAAGGGAGAAGAAGCATATCTTTCCTTTACGCTGTCATCCGATTACAGTGATGTCTACATGAGACAACGGCTGAGCCGTATTCTGAAATCCGAAGATCTCATTCTTCCGGACACGAACGACTTCATACTCACCGTCAATGGCCCAGGAGGCGAGATATACAATGGACCTTACGGAGAAAGGCCTGATCCTATAAAAGTCCAGTCCGGCAGTTACGATGTAAGCCTCAACTCCATTGAGTTTGAGCGACCAGGATTCTCCACACCCCTGTTCGGCGATTACAGGACAGTGGTGACCGGTAACGGCCAGACTGTGTCCGTCGCATTCAACTGCACCCAGCTCAATTGCGGTATGAAACTGATATTCACCGACTCGTTCAAGAAAAGATTTCCGACATCCGGAATATCCATACAGTCTGACGGACAGTCCTTGAACTATCCCTACACGGAAACTCGCACCGCTTATTTCGACCCCGGAATACTGCGTGTAATATGCGATGACGGAGGCAACTCCATCCCCGTCCTGTCAAGACAGCTTGAAGCCGCGGACATGCTGACGATAAAGCTGTCAGCCTCAGCAGAAGCGTCCGGTTCATTTTCAGTGAGCATAGACACAGCACGGAACTGGATGTCAGAAGACTATACATTAGGCAGCGGCAATGACGGTTCCACGATGGAAAAAGCCATGGCCGTCTCCGATCTCGCCCTCAATCTCGGTGCACAGGATGTTTGGGTCACCGGCTACATAGTGGGCGGAGATGTCACCACATCCAATGTCGTATTCAGCCCACCGTTTACAAAAGAGTCCAATCTGGCAATATCAGACAACCGCAACGCATCCGCGAGAGAAGACTGTGCTGCCATTGAGCTGCCGTCATCCGGGGAAATCCGCGAGGCCGTCAACCTTGTCGACCACCCTCAGTACATCGGACGCAGGCTGTACATCAAAGGCGACATCGAAAACTATTTCGGACATCCCGGAGTCAAAAGCATCAAGGAATTCCTGATAGAGTGACAGACTGTCATAAAAACCTCTATCTTTGTCGGAATAAACAGACTGAAAATGAAAGAACAGCTTTTAAAGAAAATTTCCGACAAAAGCATATCAGCCGGCGTTGTAGGCCTTGGATATGTAGGCCTGCCGCTGGCTGTAGAGATAGCAAAGGCCGGATTCTTCACTACAGGATTCGACCTGATTGAGGACAAAGTAAACAAAGTAAACAAAGGAGAGAACTACATCTCCGATGTTGACCATGAAACGCTAAGAATACTAACGGCCGAGGGCAGACTCCGTGCTACTACGGATTTCAGCCGGATAGCCGACATGGACTTCATCGCCATCTGCGTGCCTACGCCTTTAGACACACACCAGCAGCCCGACCTTTCATATATCGAGCACTCTTCCATGCAGATAGCACAGTTCCTTAAAAAGGGCACCATGGTCGTGCTCGAGTCCACCACTTTTCCGGGCACCACCTCCGACATAGTCCGTCCGATCCTGGAGAAAGGCTCAGGACTGATATGCGGCAAAGATTTCTATTTAGCATTTTCCCCCGAGAGGGTGGATCCTGGCAACGCGCACTACAAGACAGGCAATACTCCTAAAGTGGTAGGAGCCATAGGTCAGGACGCGGAGGATGTCATAAAGGCCATGTACGAGAGCTTCCTTGAAGGCGGCGTGTATCCGGTATCATCACCCGCAATCGCAGAGATGGAGAAAATCCTCGAGAACACATACCGCAACATCAATATAGGGCTTATCAATGAGATGGCAATGCTCTGCGACCGCATGAAGATAAACATCTGGGAAGTCATAGACGCCGCCAAGACCAAGCCATATGGCTTCCAGGCATTCTATCCCGGCCCGGGTCTGGGAGGTCACTGCATTCCGCTGGATCCGTATTATCTCAGCTGGAAAGTAAGGGAATACGCCTTCCATACATCCATGATAGAAGCCTCCATGATGATCAACGACCGTATGCCGGAATATTGCGCCCAGCGAGTGACGAACATTCTCAACGAGTTCTCGAAATCCCTGAAAGGGTCGAGAATCCTTGTCTTAGGGGTCGCATATAAAGCCGACATAGATGACTGCCGTGAAAGCCCGGCCATAAGAGTTATTAATGTATTGCGTAAAAAAGGAGCTGATGTCACCTACTTTGACCCGTATGTAAAAGAGTACAGCGATCACGGTATAAAATATAGCGGCGAGTCAGAGCTCACACCGTCCCTACTGGAAAAATCCGACATAGTAATCATCACCACCGCGCACAGCAATGTGGACTACGGCATGGTCCAGAAACACTCCCGTTACATATTTGACACACGGAATGCCATGCACGGGATTAAAGACAGAGATAATATCGAACTGCTGTAAAACTTCACCGGCCCGCATACTTCAGATCGCATGCAGGCCGGCTACTTAACCTAAACTTAAACTATGAAAAACTTCACCCGA
>DXAT01000047.1 GCA_019116965.1 Candidatus Coprenecus pullistercoris | reverse complement strand
AACGGCGATATCAGCCCGACTGGTTCGGCTTCTGTTATCCTGAGCGGAACGCTTGAGCCCGGTGCCGTAAAGGTGTACAAGAACTCGAAGGCAGCCCTTACTCTTCCCGAAGGAGTCGAGGCAGAGGAAAGCAATGCTACCAATTTCAATGGAAACGATGCGATAGCGCTGACATGCAATGGCGTTATCGTCGATCTTATGGGAACCATCGGCTCGGAAGATATATGGGGTGAGAATGTTACCCTCAGCCGCAAGGCTTCCGTGACAGCTCCTTCCGCCACATACAATCCTGACGAGTGGGAAGAGGCTGAGTCTGACGATGTCAGCGGTCTTGGAGTATTCCCTAACCCCGGCGGCAGCGTGCCTCCTGTAACAGGCGATGCTCCCAAGGTAGGTGACTACTACTATGCCGACGGCACATGGGGTGCGGATGCAGCCAACGCCATCGGAGTCGTATTCTGGGTCGGAGACCTGACTCAGTATGACAGCCAGCTTGCCGCAGATCACGCAGACTGCACCAACGGTCTCGTAGTCGCTTTGGACAATGCCGGTAATAATGTTCCGTTTGGAAGCAGCCAGAGTTTTACAGGTGTCGGCAATGTCTCAGAAACTACATTCAATCTTTCAAGCGGTATGTTGAGCTGGGGTGTCAACAACTCCGGGTCCTTGAAACAGACAAAGGGATATACCAATACCTCATTCATGTCGGATTATCCTGATGTACTGACTATCATTTCTGTACTGGAAGGCTATCAGGTGACTGCGCCTGCCTCATCCAGCGGCTGGTTTATTCCTTCCGGAGGAGAGTTCTTCCTTTTGTCTGAGGGCGGAGTTACTGATGACTGCGAGTTTGCCAGTGAAGATGACGGATATACTTACTATTTCGAAGGAACCCGCTCCAATGCAGCGTCTGTGAACACCAAGATAACAGCAGCCGGAGGAACAGCGCTGGATCTTGAGTATGGTGAATACTGGCTTGCTCATGGCGACTCTGCAAGCAATGCATGGGAGGCGATGTTCTCCGGTTGGGGTAATGATTATGGCTATCCCGAAGTAGGCGCTATCAAGAGGTCTTCAACCTATCCTTCGCTTCGTCCGATTCTGGCGTTCTAACCTTATTAACAATATAAATGATTAAGATATGAAACGACTTATCAATATACTTTTCGCTGCGCTGGCAGCGGTCGCTGTACTGGCCTCGTGCAGTAAGTACGACGATACAGAGCTGAGGAACGATCTGGCCGGCCTGACCGACAGGATCGACAACCTCGAGGATATCATAGCGGGCATACAGTCCGATATCGAGACTCTCAGTGAGATAGCCGGGAAGATCGAAGCCCAGGTGACAGTTGACGATGTAATCGACAACGGCGGCGGCAGCTACACGATCCTTTTCTCCGACGGTACTGAGGTCAATCTGACCTGCGGTAAGGACGGAGGCAAGGGAGAGCAGGGACCTCAGGGCGACCAGGGTCCTCAAGGCGATGACGGTGTGACTCCTCCGGGTCTTATCATCATCGACCAGTGGGGAACTCTTTACTGGGGATATGTGGATGAGAACGGAGACGAGCAGCTCCTCCGCGACGCTGACGGCAACAGCATACCAGCTGCGACAGTAACACCTCTGCTCCGGATCAATCCCGATACAGGTATGTGGGAGATATCCACTAACGGAGGTCAGTGGTACGAGGAACTGAATATGTCTGCGCTTGGCGGTGACTCTCACTTCTTCAAAGGTGTGGATGTCTATGCCACCGGTATCTACATCAATCTCGCCAACAACAACTCCATCTATCTTCCTTCGACGGCGGTCAATGAGATGTTCATCTTTGTCAGTGACGAGTACTCCAACAAGGAGCTGGTCGAGAACTACGGTTCAATCGAGCGGCTGGAAGAGATAGTTCTGCCTTACGGCGGCACCGATGAGATAAGATATGTAAAGGTCGGTTCAGGTGAGGTGTCATTTGCAAAACCTGACGGCTGGTCCGTGTCTCTTTCCGACATGACGGATACCACTGCTTATGTTTACGACCCCTCTTTCTATGCTATCGCTGTAGGAACGGTCAGGATAACGGCTCCCGTGGAGGCCAATCCTATTGCCGACACTACTGGTAAGATCACTGCTATCCAGACCTACAACACTACAGGCAAGACATTCGTCAACTCCATCAATGTCCGCGTTGACGCCGACGCCGTGATAGAGAAGCCGACCGTGGAGTTCACTGCAGTAGCACTTTCCGGTGAGTATTTCGGTACTCTTGAGAGCACCAATGCCAACTACAGGTTCGCGCTTGGTGACGGCAACGGCATCACCTACAACATCGACCTCTATGCCGATGTCTGGGATGGCGGCGAGACTATCGGTATTCCTGCCGGTGAGTACACTCTGAGCGCCGAGGAGGACAAGCTCGGAACCATAAGCGCTGTCAACAGCAACTATTTCAATGAGACCGAAGGCACTTACGGTGCTACTTTCACTACCGCTACCCTTACAGTGGCCAGCAGCGGCAGTCAGTACGAGATTACTCTCGTTGCGGAGATTGACGGTACTGTCCACACTGTGATATACTACGGCAATGTCAGCCTTACTGACAGTTCGGTAACCCCTCCCCCCGCAGGCTTCGAAAGTGATGTGGATGTCAATCCGACTGCGGTGTATGTTGCATGGAATCATCAGCATGGAGTAAAGGGAAATCTTTATAATTTCAATTACGAAATCAATGGATTCAATAATGGAGGTTATAATGCATATCTGAATGTAGTTGCAGAAATTGATGAAAATGGTAATCCACTTGCAGGTACTTATACCATATCCTCAACCTCCGGTCCCAATACTGTCTTGATAGGAGACGGTACTTATGCTGGATATACTGATGAGAATGATACTCAGCATGTGGCGCCTCTTGTTAGCGGAACTGTCGAGATATCCACTTCTGGTGTTACTCTTAATGCCGTGACAGAGAACGGTGTCAATGTAACAGCAACCTATAGTGGTGATGTTTCATTTGATGCAAGTGAGGAACGTTTCCTCAGACCGACCACGACTGTTACCGGAGATGTCAATGTGACATATAACGGAGCAGTGTATGGATACATCAATGTATATGAGGATATATTTAATTTGAGTATAACTCCTGGTTGGGATACTGAATTGTATCGTCAAAGTGACGGTCCCTGCGTTAATATTGATTTAGTGGCAGCTGGACTTTCAATAGAGAATGGAATAAATGGTACATATACATGCGCCAATACCGGCGCTGAGGGAACATTCTATTCCGGTTCTGTTTATTATGATGGCAGCAGTTATGATCTTTCCGGAGCAACTTATTATTCCCGTGAGAATAATGCGATCACCAATACGCATGCATCGATCGTAAGCGGTACGGTTGAGATTACTTCTAATGATTATGCATCTGATGGTTATGGCGGATATGCAGGAACATTTACTATAAACCTGCAGGGAGTTGATGCTCAGGGACATGCAATAAATGTTACATATGAGAATATTAAACTCACGGCATATGATTATGGTTCGCCTTACTACAATTTTTAGTACTTGTTAACCTGATTAATAATGAAAATAGTTAAAGATATGAAACGACTGATCAATATAGTGCTTGCTGCCCTGGCAGCGGCCGCCGTGCTGGCTTCATGCAGCAAGTACGACGATACACAGTTGAGAGAATCCATCGAGGGGCTGACAGACAGGGTCGAGGCTCTGGAGTCATTCGCCGAGGGTATTCAGGGTGACATCACCTCCCTTCAGGATGTCCTGAACAAGGCCCAGGAAGGCGTTACGGTCACTAAGGTAGAGACTACTGCAGAGGGATGGGTGATCTATTTCTCTGACGGAACCACTGCTACTCTCCGCAACGGTGAGGACGGAGCGCAGGGCGGTACCGGTGGCAAGGGTAACCAGGGTGACAAGGGTAATCCCGGTGAGTCCGGCGATGCTGCTGTTCCTTCCATCACAATCATCGAGGATGAGGACGGCAATACATTCTGGGGCTATGTCAATGAGGCCGGCGAGTCCGTGCCTTTCGAGGACGAGAACGGCAATCCTCTTTCTACGAAGGTGGATGTGCCCGAGATAAGCATCAGCGAGGACGGTTACTGGCAGGTGTCTTATGACGGCGGCCAGACATGGACGCCTTTCGATGTGCAGGCTGTGGGTGATGGCTTGTCTTTCTTCAAGAATGTGACCGAGGATCAGAAATACTACTATCTGGAACTTTCCAGCGGTTATGTTCTGAAGCTCCTCAAAGCCTATCCCAATCCTATGATTATGGATGAGGACGGTATTCCCATCTGGGATGCTGTGAAGTTTGCACGCGGTGAGACAAGGATATTCCTTCTGGCTGACAGCACGACTACCTACACCATTACCAAGCCTTCAGGATGGGCCGTAGACCTTGTGGGCCGTGAGATTACAATCACAGCTCCGTCCATCGAGAATACTTTCGCAGAGCTTTCTGGAGAGATATCTCTTCTGCTTTCCATCGACGGGTTCTCAGGTACTGCTTCCATTCAGGTGTATACGACTGAGTCTGCCGGCGAGGAGCCCACAGAACTTGCTGTAGGCGATTATTACTACAGTGACGGTACACGGTCTGCGACTCTCGATGAGTCCAAGACTGTCATCGGAGTAGTATGCTGGGTAGGAGACCCTACCCTTCAGGATGAGAAACTCGCAGCCGACCATCCTGACTGTACCAACGGCCTTGTGATTGCATTGAAGAATAATGTAGAATATGCAGTATGGACTGCAGAGAAGAGCACTGCAGTGTCGGAGTGGATCAATGCCAACTATACCGACTTCCAGATTTGTGATGCAAAGGATACTTATGAGACGGACAACTATCTGGATGCTATGGTCGGTTATGCAAATACATGTGCCATGAAGGCATACAACGCTGCAAACCCCGGTAAGGAGGTTCTGGCTGTGAGTGAACTTGAAAATTACGAGGCAAACCTCCCTACACCCGAGACTTGCTCCGGATGGTTTTTGCCCAGCGTTGGAGATCTGACTCCATTTATGCTGAATAGCGATAGCTATAATACGATTTCAAATGCAGTATCCGAAGCAAAAGGAGAACTTCCACAATATCTGTGGTGTTCTTCGTATAACTTGACTTCGGAGAATCCATACTATGTAAGTACCGCCGGCAGATACACATATCCTGCAGACCTGACGAATCATTACTGCGCAATCCTCGCGTTCTAATTCCGTACTTACGGTATAGATAAACATCAAGGGCCGCCCATCGTGAGCGGCCCTTTCTTTTATTGTCCTTTGTGAATATCTGTTCCGGATGCTTTCCTTCAGTCTGTTACGAAGATGGATGTGACTGCTGCGCTGACCGAACCGTCAGTCAGGGCTTTGGGTGTACCGTTGAACCATATTACAGCCTGGTCTCCTATGAAGCCGGAGACATAGACTTCTCCGTCCTTGACAAATACGCAGCGGGCCTGTGAGCTTCTCTTCTCGGTATCCAGATACTGCGCCTCGCCGTCTATCCAGAGAGTCGCCACCGCGCAGTTCGAGCCATCGTAGTTCTTGTATTCCCAGCCGGCTACATAGACATGACCGTCAGCTGCAAATACAGAATATGCATATGAATATGCGCCGTCGGATATAAGCTGTACCGGTTCGTCGTTTTTCCAGAGCATGGCCACATAGTAGTCTTCGGTGTCGTATCCATATCCGGCCACATAGACATCTCCGTCAGCGACACAGACTGACTGTGCGTAGGCATGGTTGGGACCGGAGGAAAGACTACGGGTCACCTTGTCCTCCCATGTGCCGGATGCGCTGCTCCACAGTGTCGCTGCGGCTATTCCGTTCTCATCTGAGGATTCGCCTATTGCATATACGGTTCCATTGTCCGCGACAGCTATGCTTCTTGCCTGTGCATAGTTGGTGCCGTCGGTAAGTTCAAACGCTTCTCCGTTTTTCCAGACCATGGCGGCGTCACGCCTGAATTCGGTGGTCTCGGTGCGGGCGACACGGTAGAAGCCGGAAGCATAGATGTCGCCGTTGTGTTCGGTTATGGAATATACGGCTGCGTCTATCGGCTGGTCAGTGTCCGTAAGGTAGGCGGCCTCTCCGTTTTTCCACACTGTTGCGGACAAGTATCCATAGTCGCCGGCAGTGGCTTCTCCGCCAATGTAGACATCGGAACCGGACACATAGATCGTGTGGGCCCTGGTGCTCATGGTCTCGTCGGCCAGCATGGTGGTGTTCATGTCTCCGGTCTTCCAGAAGAAGGAGTACATGGTCTTGTCGTAGTATCCGGCTGCGTAGATTGTGTGGTTACTCAGTGTTTCGCTAACGGTTACTTCGCAGAAATCGGACGCGCTTCCTACTTTGGCTGTTATCGTAGCCTGTCCCGGGCCAGTGGCGGTTACGGTGCCTTCGCTGTCAACGGTGGCCGCATCGGGATTGTCGCTGCTCCATACGACATAGCCGGACATGTCCTCAGGGATTACGGCTGCGGACAACCGGGCTGTCTCTCCTACGGCTAATTTAAGTTCCTGGGTGTTCAGCGTGACGGATTCAGCGTCAGCGGAGCCTTCCTGTATGACCTCTATTTCAAAGGACTGGGGCTCTCCGCCGGGATACGAGTAGGTCACTTCCATACCGCCTTTTCTGGGCCCCATATCGCTGTTGCCCTGTACGGTGAATGTTACGGTGCCGGGTCCGGAGGTGTCGAAGTTCTCTATCCAGTCGCAGTTGTCAGCGGCGTCTGCGGAGATAGTGCCCTTTTCGGCCGGGTTCTCAATGAAATAAGTGATGCTGTAGTCTCCGCCGTCTGCGGCGGCATTGACGGTTGCCTCCGAAGTACAGGTCAGTTTCGGTACGGCGGCTGTCTGTCCGTCGGTTTTGCAGCTTGTCAGTAAAAGGGATGCGCAGAATGTGGCAATAGCTGCCAAGGTAGTTGATCGTTTCATAAAGTATCAGTGTTTATTGGTTGTTCAGCAGTCTTGTGTACAAAGGAAACCAATAAAAACTGAAAAATCGTTTTACTACTTAAAGTGTGGCTGAATTTTGCGTACGGCGTCATGTGTTGCTTGAGAAAGGCTTGAAGTCCGTGCTCTGTTCTTTCTCAATCTCTATCGTATGCTTTTTCTTGATCTGTGAGAGCCAGGCCGGCGTGATGCCGAGATACGATGCGATGACCCTGTCCGGCACATTCCTGACGACATCGGGAAGTACTTTCACGAGTGATACATATCTTTCGTAGGCGTCGCCATTGAGCCTTTCAAGCTTCAGTTCGACTCCGCAGAGCTGGTTGAGGGCACAGTCCAGTACCCATTGGGCAAATTCTTTTGATTCTACAATGAAGCTGTCGAATATCTGTTTCGTAGTCCACCTGATAACGGAGTCGGTGCAGGCTACGCTTCGGAAAAAGGCCGGCTGGTGCAGGTAGTAGCAGTGCATCTGTGTGAACAGAGAGCCGGGGGATCCGAAAGCGAGTGTCTTTTCCTGAAGTCCGTCGAAATAGTCAAGCCGGATAATACCGCTCTGGATAATGCATACCCGCGAGTCCATCTGACCGTAATCCGTGAGCACTTCGCCTCTTTTCAAGGACTGCTCCTCCAACGACGAGATGAACCTGACCATCACTGGAGTGTCCATGGGGAAGCGGTGTCCGCACTCCTGTGCCAGCAGGTTCTGTATGAGCTCTATGTCGCGGGTCTTGTCCAATCGTAATACGGTATTGTGTACAGCAGTCGCAAATGTACGATTTTTCCGCGTTTGTCGGCTTCATAATCGTGATTATGTGTCTTGCGATGTGCGGACGGAAATGCTGGGGGAGACCGTGTGCGAGACAGTTGGCAGGCATCGCGGCGGCGATGTGGGCGGGAGGAAGCGGAGATTTTTTTCTGTATTTTGGGGGAAATATGACAAATATTAGTAAATTTGGCGAAATCTTTAAAAATCGATATTATATGGAACTTCCTTTTGCAGAATCTTACAGAATCAAGATGGTGGAGACCATCAGAAAAAGTACACGCGAGGAGCGCGAGAAATGGATCAAAGAGGCCAAGTACAACCTCTTCCTCCTGAAGAGCGACTATGTGTTCATCGACCTGCTGACCGACTCCGGTACAGGCGCCATGAGCGACAAGCAGTGGGCCGCCATCATGGAGGGCGACGAGAGCTATGCCGGCGCACGCTCTTTCTACAGACTGAAAGACACTATCGAGATGCTGACCGGACTTCCCTATGTTCTTCCCTCTCACCAGGGCCGTGCTGCCGAGAACGTACTGTTCTCAAGCATCGTAAAAGAGGGCGACATCCTCCCCGGCAACTCCCATTTCGACACCACCAAGGGTCACATCGAGTACCGCAAGGCAGTGGCTCTGGACTGCACCATCAAGGAGGCATCCAACACCGAGCTGGAGATTCCTTTCAAAGGCAACATGGACTTGGAGAGACTTGAGGAAGTGCTCAAGACCACTCCCCGTGAGAAGATACCGTGCGTAGTGCTGACCGTTACCAACAACACAGCCGGCGGCCAGCCCGTATCCATGGAGAACATCAAGGGCGTATCCGCTCTTTGCAAGAAGTACGGTGTCAAGCTGCTTATGGACTCCGCCCGCTTCGCCGAGAACGCCTACTTCATCAAGACCCGCGAGAAGGGCTATGAGAACAAGTCCATCCGCGAGATCGTACACGAGATGTACGAGGGCGCAGACTATATGACCATGTCCGCCAAGAAGGACGCCATCGTCAATATCGGTGGTTTCGTGGCATTCCGTGACGAGGCTGATATGCGCAAGGCTCAGATGTTCACCATCATGAACGAGGGCTTCCTGACCTACGGCGGTATGGCCGGCCGCGACATGAACGCACTGGCTCAGGGTCTGCTCGAGGGTACCGAGTTCGAGTATCTGGAGACCCGCATCAACCAGGTGGCCTACCTCGGCAAGAAACTGGACGAGTACGGGGTGCCCTACCAGAGGCCTGCCGGCGGACACGCCATCTTCCTCGATGCCAAGAAGATCCTGACTCACCTTCCCAAGGAGGAGTTCATCGCCCAGACCCTCGGTATCGAGCTCTACCTCGAGGCCGGTATCCGCGGTGTGGAGATCGGCTCGCTGCTCGCTGACCGCGATCCCGTTACCCGCGAGAACCGTTATCCCGCCCTCGAGCTGCTCCGTCTGGCTATCCCCCGCAGGGTGTACACCAACAACCACATGGACTACATCGCAGCCGCAGCCAAGAATGTCTACGACCGCCGCGAGTCCATCACCCGCGGTTACAAGATCGTCAAGGAGCTGCCTATCATGAGGCACTTCACCATAGAGCTTGACAGGGCCGACAGATAGTAAGGGATGGATACAGGGAAGATTCTGGAGGTCTTCCGCTACCAGTATGACTGTTGCCCGCAGTACCGCAGATATGCGGATCTGCTGGGAGTCTCACCGGAGGGATTGACCGATATATCAGACATACCTTTCCTGCCCATACGCTTCTTCAAGCAATATGACATCATATCTTCTGCGGACCCGTCTGCGGTACCGCAGAAGATTTTTTATAGCAGTTCCACGACCGGCCAGATACCGTCAAGGCACTGCGTGCTGGACATATCGCTTTACGAGAAGAGTTTTCTGGGCGGATTCAGGCAGTTTTACGGCGAGCCGAAGGATTATGTCATCTTGGCACTTCTGCCGTCTTATCTTGAGCGGGAGGGCTCGTCGCTGGTCTATATGGCCGACCGTCTGATAAGGGAAAGCGGACGGCCCGAGAGCGGCTACTATCTCTACGATCATGACCGTCTTTACAATACCCTGACGGAACTGAGACGGAGAGGGCAGAGGACCCTGCTGCTCGGCGTGGCCTTTGCATTGCTGGATTTTACTGAAAAATACATTCTCGAAGGGACTAATGACCCGTGGCTCACGGTCATGGAGACCGGAGGCATGAAGGGACGGCGGGAGGAGCTTTCCCGGGAGGAGCTGCACCGCCGTCTGACGGAAGGCTTCGGCTTGCAGGCCATACATTCGGAATACGGGATGTGCGAGCTGCTTTCGCAGGCCTATTCCAAGGGGGACGGAGTGTTCCGGACACCGGACTCAATGCGGGTTGTCATCCGTGATATCAACGACCCGTTCAGGGATGCGGCTCCGGGGGAGCGCGGCATCATCAATATCATCGACCTGGCCAACCGCAACTCGTGTTCGTTCATCGAGACCGAGGATGTCGGCAGAGCATGGCCGGACGGCTCCTTCACCGTCGAGGGACGGCTTAAAGGGGCCGAGCGGCGCGGCTGCAATATGCTTGTCGAATAATCTTAACTGAGGCTGCTGAAGAAATCCTCAAGGGCCTGGGAATATTCCCGGGCCTTTTCCGTATCAACGCTCTTGATTACTTCCACTGCGTAGGAATACAGGTGGAAGCAGTTCTCAAGGTCGGCCTGGGAGAGGAAGCCTTCGCGATAGGGTTTTGCGAACAGCTTGAGGCCGTCCATGGTCTCCTTGAGGAATCTGTCCGCGAGGTCGAGTCCCTTCTCTGTCTCTCCGCACTTTATGTACAGTTCTATGGCGTTGATGACAGTCGGCTCGTTGACATACTGTACTGCCGCCGATGAATTGAGAGGGAAGTTGCGGTCGGGGAATACTTCCTGCATCCGGTCGAGCAGCTCCACGGCTCTTGTCGTATCGCCCTTGAGCAGGAGGGCCTTCGCTGTCTGAACGAATATGAACCTCTGGGACTGTATGCCGTTGAATGTGGACAGGTTCTGGTAGTCGACGAATATGTCGTCCGCGAAGTTGTCAAGCCTGTATACATTCATCAGCCTGTCGTACAGCGCGTCGGTATCGACCTGATTCACATTGTAGGAGGATATCTCGCTCTTTATGGGCACGAATTTGTAGGTGTATCCCTCGAACTGCAGGTACGGCTCTATGCCTATCTGCAGGCTGCCTCCCTGGGTCATGAAGTAGATCGGGCGGTCCCAGTCGTAGTTGGCGAGCATGTCGAGTATCATGAGCTCGGTCTTCTCAAGATAGTTCTTGCCGGCGGGAATCTCGAGGCATACCGTATCGAGTATCTTGTCGTAGTCCTCCTCGGGTACGATGCCGTATTTTATGACATTGTCCTTGTTGACGGGGATAATCAGTTTTCTCGCTGCAAGGACATTCTCCCTGCGTCCGTATCCTAAATCCACTTTTGTCTTGGGATTGTTGAACAGGTCGATGGCATCCTTTAGCAGGATGGGCCTGTTGAAGAAGTCGCGTATGAGCACATAGTCGTTGGTGCCGTACAGGTAGTTCTCGCGCTTTGTAGTGAACTTTATCGGTTCGGCGTCATATTGTTTCCACTGCATCTGGTCTATGTACCAGTCGATGCCGAGAAGCGATGTGTTCATCACTCTTGCATCCAGGCGCACTCCTTCGACCTCCTGGATGTACCACAGGGGGAAAGTGTCGTTGTCTCCGTGGGTTATGAGTATTGCCTGAGGGTCCGTGGACATGAAGTAGTTGTAGGCCATGTCGCGGGCGGTGTACCGTCCGCTGCGGTCATGGTCATCCCAGTTCTCGGCGGCCATGAGCACGGGCACCCCGAGCAGCAGCAGGCTGACGGCCATCGCTGTGGCTTTCTCCGGCACATGCATCTTGGAAAGCGGCCTGCGCAGCCAGTCGTAGACGGCGAGTACGGCAAGGCCTATCCATATAGCGAACATGTAGAAACTGCCGGCATAGGCGTAGTCCCTCTCGCGTACCTGATACGGTGTCTGGTTGAGGTACAGGATGATGGCGATACCTGTCAGGAAGAACAGCAGGAAGGTGATCAGTCCGTTGCGCTGGTCCTTGGTGAACTGGTATATGAGTCCGAGTATGCCGAGCAGCAGGGGAAGCATATAGTAGTGGTTCTTGCCCTTGTTGTTCACTATGTAGTCGGGACCCTCGCTCTGGTCTCCCAGGCGGGCCTTGTCGATAAATCCTATTCCGCACTCCCAGTTGCCCCTTATGGGATCTCCCGGAACCTGACCGTGCAGGTCGTTCTGCCTTCCGGCGAAGTTCCACATGAAGTAGCGCCAGTACATCCAGTTGAACTGGTAGTCGAAGAAAAATGCGAGGTTGTCCTTGAACAGGGGCATCTTCTCTTCGGAGCCGGCTATGGTCTTGCCGCGGCCCTGCGTATAGCTCTTGTAGAAACGGATGTGCGAGGGGTCCTTGCTGTGCATCCTCGGGAAGAACATCTTGCTCTCTGAGGGATAGATGACATCTATGGGGCTGGAGGCCTTGACATATCTGTCGCCGAGCTTGGTATGGTAGGTGGATTCCTTGTAATCATTGTACACGGACGCATAGGTGTGCCCGTAGAGCAGGGGAGCGCTGCCGTACTGCTCGCGTCCGAGGTATTTGACGAGGGCGTAGGGGTTATCAGGCTGTCCCTCGTTGGTCGGGGTGTTGTTCGAGGAGCGGATGACCACCATGGCGAATGCCGAGTATCCGATGACGATCATCGTGAAGCAGAGCATGATGGTGTTCCATACCCGTTTGCCTTTCTTATGCGTGAGATATACTGCGAGAAAACACAGTATGAGCAGCATGATCATGAAGAATGCGGCTCCGCTGTTGAACGGCAGGTGGAATACATTGACGAAGAGCAGGTCGAATACGGCCGCTATCTTCGGCAGGTAGGGGATGATGCCCCACAGAATCAGGGCGAGTATGACTGCCGAGAGGGCCAGCACCCCTATGCTTCCCCACGCGGTTACTTTCGGAGCTTTCTTGAAGTAGTACACAAATGCTATCGCGGGGATGACGAGGAGATTGAGGAGGTGCACTCCTATCGACAGGCCCATCAGGAACGCTATGGCCACGATCCAGCGGTCAGCATATTCGGTGTCGGCCTGTTCCTCCCATTTCAGGATCATCCAGAACACGACGGCGGTGAAGAGGGATGACATCGCGTAGACCTCGGCCTCCACTGCGGAGAACCAGAATGTGTCGGACCAGCAGTATGCGAGGGCTCCTACGGCCCCGGAGCCTATCAGGGCCCATGCCGCGCCGGTGCTCAGGGTGCTGCCCCTGCCGCTTTTCTCGACGATGCGGCGTCCTAAGTGCACTATGGTCAGATACAGGAAGAATATCGTGAAGGCGGAGCAGAGCGCGCTCATGACATTGACGGCCATGGCTGCATGCTCAGGGGAGGTGAACATGGTGAAGAAGCGGGCAATGAGCTGGAATACCGGGTTGCCGGGAGCATGTCCGACTTCGAGTTTGTAGGATGATGCGATGAACTCCCCGCAGTCCCAGAAACTGGCCGTGGGCTCTATGGTCATCAGGTATGTTACCGAGGCGGTCAACAGAACGAGGACCGAGAAGATACGGTTGAGTAAGGTGAACTTTTTCTGCTCCATTTATAGTCAAATTGATGTGTACAAACCGCAAATATACTAAATTTGCGAAAAAATTGCAGTTATGCCCTTGGTTTACTCTACAAATCCCGATTTCAACCTTTCCTCAGAGGAGGAGAGCAGGGTGGAGACGCTGCCTCCATCGAAGCAGAAACTGACCGTATATCTGGACCGCCGCAACCGTGGAGGCAAGTCCGTGACACTCGTCAAGGGGTTTGCCGGCAATGAGGAGGACCTCGCGGAGTTAGGGCGCAGGCTCAAGAGCCGGTGCGGTACCGGCGGCAGCGTGAAGGACGGAGAGATACTTATACAGGGTGACTGCAGGGACAAGGTGACTGCAGTCCTGACTCAGATGGGCTATGTGGCTAAACGCGGCAACTGACCTTCCGGTTCCGGTAGACGAGCTCTGGAGAGGCTCCGTGCTGCATGGCTATGACCTGAGCACGGTGCCGGCGATGTTTGTTCCAGGTACGCAGTATTTCGTATGGGCTGTGCTCGTCCTGATATTTTTCTGCATGATATTCAGGACTCCGGTGGGAGTGTTCTTCTCATGGGCCGGCGGTTTCCTGCGTTCTCCGGCCAAACGCTCGTATTCAGAGACTTCAGCTTCGATCCGCTACGGGCTTCCGTTGTCGCTTGCCGTGTTCCTGCCCGTATTCTCTTTTCTCGTGTACGGCTCCGGAATGGTCGCGGCTCCGTACGGCGTCATTCTCGGAGTGCTTACGGCATATTTCCTTATCAGGCTTCTCATCCTGCGTGGAGTGTCATACTGCTCTGGAGAGAAGGAACTGGTGCAGAGTCTTTATAAAGTGTCTCTGCTGTTTTTCATGCTGCTGGCCATAGTGTTCAGCGTGGTGTTCATCATCGGGATGTTTCTTCCGGATGTGTTTCCGCTGCTTGTCGGGACGGTGTCTCCGGTCATGGCGGCGGCTATCATGGCCGTATATTATGTGGAGGTCCTGAGAATAATTTTTGCATTTAGGGAGCCGCTGTTTCTCTCAATTGTGTATCTTTGCACCCTCGAAATCCTGCCTGTAGCTCTGGCTGTGGCGGTAATTATTAAATTTTAAGATACATGAAGATAAGCGACATCCTGGTCTCACAACCCGATCCCGGGAACACTCTGTCTCCTTTCTCAGAGATTACATCCAAGTACGGCGTACATGTCGACTATTTCCCGTTTTTCAGGATAGAGCCTGTGACTGCCAAGGAGTTCCGGGCGCAGAGAGTAGCCATATTGGACTATACAGCCATATTTTTCTCGGCAAAGTCCTCCATCGATGCGTTTTTTGCGCTTTGCGAGGAGATGAGGGTTACTGTTCCGGAGACCATGAAGTATTTCTGCACTACGGAGAACATAGCACTTTATCTGCAGAAGCATATCGTCTACCGTAAGCGGAAGATATTTTTCGGAAAGGGCTCGGTGGAGTCCGTGATGGAAACTATAGGTCCCAAGCATAAGGGGGAGAACTTCCTCATCGCATCGACCGACACTACCAAGCCGGAGGTTATCAAGGCCTTTACAAAAGCCGGTCTCAAGTTCGGCAATGCCGTTTTCAGCAAGACCGTATGCAGCGACCTCAAGGAGGTGGACCTTGGCAAGTACCAGATGGTGGTGTTCTACAGTCCGTCGGATGTGAAGTCCCTGCTGCAGAACTATCCTGACTTCAAGCAGGACGGACTGCTGTTCGTCACTTACGGCGTATCGGCGGCCAAGGCCCTGAAGGATCATGGCTATACGGTCGAGGTGGAGGCTCCCACACCTGAAGCCCCCTCTGTATCCAAGGCCCTTATGCTTTATCTTGACAGTCATAAATGATACATCCGGCCGGCATAGTGCTTCTGTGTGCCGTTCTGTTCTCGGCCGTCCTTCTGCATTCGTGCAATGCGGACAATCCGGCATATCCCCGTGAGAATCTCAAGGCTACATGGATTGCGGACACCTACGACGGAGTCCTTCAGGATGAACGCAACTATACGGTGATGACTTTCTCACCGTCCGGAACGGTCACATACGCCGGAGTGCTGACCCTCGACAGTGCCAATTATCAGTGGGGACAGAATACCCTGAACTACGACATATACTGCTGCGACCTTTCCATAAGGGGCAAATACTCAGGTCTGTTCGGCTGTCTTCAGGAGATGGAGACATATCAGGAATACTCTTTCGTGGTCAACGAGGACTCTCTGATGACTCTCGCTGTCGACAGCTGGTCCATGGGCGGAGTCGAGGCGGAGCCCTGGTACAGTCAGATGACACTTCGCAAGATACCGTCCACATATTCCCGTGCCGACACTCTGTACGGGGTGTGGCAGTTCAATACCCGTAACGGGGAGGAGTTTTCCAATTACCGTCTTCAGTTTTTGTCTGACGGAGTACTGTATGTCTCAGAGAGGACCGGGGAGAATTCCTGGGCTACCATGGGGGATAGTACTGATTACTACAGCCTGTATCATGACTATATAGCACTGACGCTCTACGATAACGGAGCTTTCGGTACTCCGGGCAAATGGGATGTCCGGTGTTTCTCGATAGATTCGGTGTCCGGAAGGTCCGGCCGCATGGCTGTCCGCTCCGGCAGTGACGAGTACATGCTCTCGTTTATATCGGCCAACTGATATGACAAGGACGGAGCGCATTCATTCGGAAGGCCGGAAGATACATTCCTATCCATATCGCCTGTATGTACTGGACAATGGTGAGGGGGAAGAGGATTGCGTTGTCATCTCCGTGCCCAAGAAGCTGTTCAAGCGTGCTGTCAGACGCAATCTCATAAGGCGCAGGACGCGCGAAGCCCTGAGACACTGCAGGGCTGATTTCCCGGAGATTTCCGGCAAGGGAATGATACTGGTGTATATCGCTGATAAGGTTCTGGATTATGGACAGATTACCGATGGGCTCAGAAACTTGCTGGCAAAGATTCAGTAGGATGCTGCGGAAGGCGGTTATTTTTCCTTTCGTCCTGCTGATACGCTTCTATCAGGTGTGTATCTCTCCGTATACGCCGGCCTCATGCCGTTTTACTCCGACATGCTCCGCTTACGCCCTCGAGGCTTTCCGCAAGTACGGTCCTTTCAAGGGACTTTATCTGTCAGTAAGGCGTATTCTCCGTTGTCATCCCTGGGGCGGCAGCGGTTATGATCCCGTGCCGTAAAACTGTCCGATCAGCTCCTGCTGGTCGTCACTGCCCTTGGTGAGCATCTTTATCTCCTCCATGGGTACGGCGGCCATGTCAAGGAATATCATCCCGTCCACGCAGTAGTTGAATTCGCGGTCGACATTGAACGCGAGTATGCTTGCGTTGAGCTTGATGTATTTTTTCATCAGGGTCGGGATCCTGTACTTGTTGTCGCTGAGGCGCTGGATGTATTTGTCGAGGATGTCCACATTGTCAGTTTTTCCGGCAAGCAGAAGTTCGGGATCTACCCTCAGGAACTCGTATCTGAAGGCCGTGCGCGGTTCGACATAGTTTTTAGGACTGCCTTTGGTACACTGGGACAGACCGTATACTATAAGGCTTCTGTAGAACGGGGGAAGCCAGCTCGTTATGCTTGCCGGGCCGAAGAGATACCGGCAGTGCTTGTATTTGAGCACGGTGTAGAAGAGTCCCTTGATGAGCAGCATCAGCGGCAGGGCTTCTTTCTTGTATTCGACGGACAGGAACGACCGTCCGAGCTCTATGGAGTGGGGCAGTTTGTTGGTGAAGTCATCGGAAAACCTGAATAGAGTACTGGTATAGAAGCCCTTGATGCCGTACTTCGGGTAGATGTCGCTTCCGATACCGAGCCTGTAGGCTCCTGCCAGCTTTCTGTTCTGGAAGTCCCATAAGACGAGATGCTTGTAGTACAGGTCAAAATTGTCTGTGTCGATGCACTCTCCGGTGCCCTCGCCCACCTGTCTGAACGACTCTTCCCGTCTCCGCCCTATCTCCCTCATCATCATGGGTATATCCTGGGTGTCCGTCAGGTAGCACCTGTATCTTGCAGCCTCGAAAAGTGGGGTGAGCGCATCCATCTCGGCTTCAAGGACGGCCGGGTCCACTGCCGGTATCAGCTCTTTCTGGGCGGGGATTTTCCTGATGGTCTCCTCGTGACTGCAGTCCACATTGCCCTCGAGGGCATATACCCGGTTGCGGAGCATCCTTCCGAGCTCGTCAGGGCTGCCGCAGCGTGCCGTATCCTGCACCGTGCAGGGTCTGCCTATGCGCATTGTCACGGTCTTTCCCCTGCGCTTGAGCAGCTCGTTGGGCAGATTGACCGTTCTCAGCATAGGGTGTATC
>DXAT01000046.1 GCA_019116965.1 Candidatus Coprenecus pullistercoris | reverse complement strand
AGAAGTTAAACGCACTCGTGCCGATGGTACTGCCCTAACCGGGGTGGGAGAGTAGGTAGCCGCCGCCCCATAGAGCCCCCGAGGTCAGTCCTTCGGGGGCTTTTTTTATATTGCATTTGAAAGTGTACCGCTATATGATTATCGTAAAGAAACCCTTGATACAGCTTTTCGATGCACCTCACTATCATTATCTGTAATCTGGTAATCGTCATAACGCATATATATTCATCTACTTACCGCTACTGTCTCATAACAGATACGGCACTTTTTGCTCGGAATCCGCTTCCAGATGGCCTTATCCGTTTTGCCTATTTTAATATACGGTACTAATATACAGTTATTTACGCAATGAATGCCATAACAGATATTAAGGCATGCAAATGGAGGCTGGCAGCAAGTCTTTCCGACCTTTTGCTTCTCCAGTGTCAGTGAGTGAGACTTGTCCTATGCCGTTTTGAGAGGCACTTGAAAAGTAACTGAATACGAAGCTTGATATACACTTGAGAGCAAGTGAGTTGCTATTGTATGACTCAAGTGGGTCTCGCTGATATGGCTGTGGCAGATGTGTCATCCGACCGTCAGATGCGGCACATGCTATTGCTGTGCGCACTACTTTACTTATTGTATTGCCTTAATTATTTATTCTTTCGGGAAAGGCGGGGAAACATTTTGCGGAATCGGATCAGGTGAGTTGTAATGCTGCCGCCGGCAATCACCAGGGTCACGGCGATGAGAATCATGACGATGCCCAAGCTTTCACGCGGAGTCATGCGTTCTCCGAAGACTGTTATGCCGAATATAATGGCCGTTACCGGTTCGAGTGCTCCAAGGATCGCTGTGGGTGTGGATCCGATGTATTGTATTGCGCTTGTCGTGCACAGGAAAGAGATTGCAGTGGGAAAGACCGCGAGTGCCAATATGTTGAACCAAAGGTACCATCTGTCCGGTGTGGTCAGTTCTGTTCCTGTCAGCAGTCTGATTATGAACAGAGTGACACCGAAAAGCAGTACATAAAAGGTGACGGTCAGAGTAGCCGTGCTTTTCAGCGTGCTCTGGTTGATTCCCACGATGTATATCGCGTAGGAGAGAGCAGACGCCATGACGAGCAGAGTGCCGGTCAGGCTGAGTGTCGAACCGTCGCTGCCGTTATATAGCAGGGCTATGCCGCCGAGTGCGAGCAGTAGGCACATGCCTGTCATAAGTGTCAGTTTTTCCTTGAATACGAGTGACATTATAAGTGCCACCATTATCGGATAGACAAACAGCATGGTAGATGCTATGCCGGCTTCCATGTAGTTGTAGCTCTGGAATAGAGTCAGCGAGGAGACAGCCACTAAAAGACCCATTGCAATCAGAGTTACAGTCTCCCTGCGGTTGATTTTAAAGGAGCGTCCCCTTGCTTTGATCATTATGGCCAGAATCGGGATGGCGGACAGATATCGGAAAAACAGGACTGATTCGGGATTCATTCCGGCCTTGTAGAGCGGCAGGGCGAAGAGAGGGTTCATGCCGTATGTGGCGGCGGCGATGATGCCCAGTATATAGCCTTTTGTCTTTGTATTCATCTTTCTGTAAAACAAATCTGCAAATGTACTTCAAAGTACGGATAGTTGATGACCTTTTAAGTATCTTTGCGGTCTTTATCGTATACAGTGTATGCCTCGGAAGATAACGGGAGATATGACCAGGGGGAAGATAACTTCCACCCTGCTGCGCTTCACCCTGCCGATGATGGCCGGGGCGTTGATGCAGCAGTGCTACAATATCGCGGATACTCTCATCGTAGGACGCTGTATCGGATCAGGGGCATTGGCGGCAGTCGGTTCGGCATACAGTCTGATGGTATTCCTGACATCCGTTCTGATCGGTCTGGCAATGGGGAGCGGCACGGTATTCTCGCAGCAGTTCGGAGCCGGCAATATGCGTGGCTTGAGACGCAGCATTTATGTCTCGGTGGTACTTACAGGCAGTGTGACGGCAGTACTCACCGTGTTATCTTTCGTACTTATAGATCCGATACTCGCACTTCTGCAGGTGCCGCAGGAGATATACCGGATGCTGCGTCTGTATCTGCTTATTGTCTTTGCCGGAATTCCGTTCACATTTCTTTATAATTTTTACGCGGCTCTGCTCAGGGCTGTCGGAGATTCCGTCACTCCGCTCTGGTTTCTTGCGGCGGCTGTAGTGCTGAATATAGTTCTGGATTTACTTTTCATACTTGTTTTCAGGATGGGAGTAGGAGGTGCCGCCATTGCTACGGTTACAGCGCAGGGAGCCTCCGCAGCGGGCCTCATGATCTATGTTATGAGAAAGCGGAGGGATTTGAGAATCGGCAGGGAAGACATGCGCATGGACCGTGGAACGGTGCGCGAGATAGGGGCGTTCTCGTCTTTGACATGTGTACAGCAGTCCGTAATGAATTTCGGAATACTCATGGTACAGGGACTGGTAAACAGTTTCGGTACGGCTGTGATGGCCGCTTTTGCAGCTGCCGTAAAGATAGATTCCTTTGCATATATGCCGGTTCAGGAGTTCGGCAATGCGTTCTCGACATATGTGGCACAGAATTTCGGGGCAGGCAGAAAAGACAGAATCAGGCAGGGGGTTCGCAAGGCATTTGTGACTTCTGTGGCTTTCTCCGCCGTTGTGTCGCTTGCCGTGTGTCTGACAGCCAGACAGCTTATGCTCATATTTATAGGACCTGAGGAAACGGAGATAATAGATACCGGTGTTCAGTATCTTAGGATTGAGGGAGCTTTCTATTTCGGTATAGGCATACTGTTTCTGCTATACGGCTATTTCCGGGCCATAAGAATGCCGGGTATGTCAGTGGTACTTACGGTTCTGTCGCTTGGAACGAGAGTTGTCCTGGCTTATATTCTCGCCTCTGTTCCTTCCATCGGAGTCGTAGGTATCTGGTGGTCCATACCTATAGGATGGGCTCTTGCTGATGCGGTGGGTATCATCTGCTGTCTCAGGCAAAGAAAAACCGGCCGGAAATCAGATTCCGACCGGTTGTCTCATAAAGCTGTGCCTTTGCTAAGTTAGCGGACTTTAACAACTGCATCCATGCCGACCTTGATGGCCTGCTCGTTCATCGGGATGAGGTTGTGGTGACGGGGAGGAAGGGACTTCTTCAGTCCGGCTGTCACATTCTCCATCTTCACGATGGGCTTAACCTTCAGGAATGCTCCGAGAACAATCATGTTGTATGCTTTGGCGTTACCTAACTTGGCTGCCTCGTCAGCGGCATCGATCTTATAGATCTGAATGTCTGTGCGGGTAGGATGATGGGTAATGCCGTTGGGATCGTAAACCAGAAGCCCACCGGGTTTAACGCGGGACTCGAACTTGTCGAGGGACTGCTGATTGAGGATGATGGCGGTGTCGAACTTGCTCAGGATAGGAGAGCTGATCTTCTTGTCGCTGAGGATAACGCTCACATTACATGTACCGCCACGCATTTCAGGACCGTACGAGGGCATCCATGCCACTTCCTGGTCCTGCATGATACCGGAGTAGGCCAGAATCTTGCCCATGGAGAGGACTCCCTGTCCTCCGAATCCTGCTATGATGATTTCTTCTTTCATATTTCTGTCTAATATTTAATCGATTATTACCTGTCTTTCATGTCGCCGAGCGGGTAGAACGGGAACATATTTTCCTCCATCCACTTATTGGCCTGAACGGGAGTAACCTTCCAACCGGAGTTGCAGGTGCTGACCACCTCTACGAAGGAGGTTCCCTTCTTCATCATGGAGTTCTCGAATGCCTTGCGGATGGCCTTTTTGGTCTTGCGCACTGCTGCGGGGTTCTGTACGGACTGACGGGTCACATAGCAGGTACCCTCGAGCTGGGCGATGAGCTCGGTAATCTTGAGAGGATAACCGTTGAGCTCGGCCTTACGTCCGTAAGGAGTGGTGGCTGTCACCTGTCCGAGGAGGGTGGTAGGAGCCATCTGGCCTCCGGTCATACCGTAGATAGCGTTGTTGATGAAGATGATGACGATGTTCTCACCACGGTTGCAGGCGTGCATCACTTCGGCGGTACCGATGGATGCGAGGTCACCGTCACCCTG
>DXAT01000045.1 GCA_019116965.1 Candidatus Coprenecus pullistercoris | reverse complement strand
TCCCGCAGAGCCGGTTCTACGAGACAACGGAAGCGTTCCTGGCCGGTGAGAAGAGGGACGATTACCGTGACATGGGCATCCTGATCAAGGGCGCCAGGCAGTTCCGTTTCGAGTACATAGGCGGTTTCCTGGCCCGGCAGTCCCATACGACTGTCCTTGAGGTGGATCTGGATGCGCTGGCAGGCAATTTCAATATCCTGCGCAACCGGGTGCCGAAAGGAACCAGGCTGGCCGTCATGGTGAAGGCGTTCTCCTACGGCAGCGGAGCCGGGGAGATAGCGGCTCAGCTCCAGTACAGCGGTGCCGATTATCTGATGGTGGCCTATGCCGACGAGGGGGTGGAACTCCGCTCGAAGGGGATAACCGTGCCGATAGCCGTGATGAATCCCGAGCCGGAGGCATTTGACCAGATGATAGAGTTCTCGTTGGAGCCGGAGATATATTCCTTGACGCTGCTGCGGGACTTTGAATCGGTGCTCGCCCGTAACGGGGTGGAGGATTATCCGGTGCATCTGAAGCTGAACACCGGGATGAACCGCTCGGGTCTGGACAAGGCCGATATCCCTGAGCTGCTGCGCTTCATGCAGGGGCGCAGGACGGTGATGCTGCGCAGTATGTTCTCCCATCTGGCAGTGGCGGACGAACCTTCGGAGGATGAGTTCACTCTCGGACAGATAAGGCTGTTCGAGGAGATGACAGGAATGGTGCAGCCGCATTTCCCCTACAAGATACTCAGGCACATACTTAACAGTGCGGGCATAGAGCGTTTTCCGCAGTACGCCTTCGATATGGTGCGCATGGGCATAGGGCTGTACGGCATAGGGCCGCTGCCGGGTCTGAGGCCGGTGAGCACATTCAAGACCCACATAGCGTCGATACGCAGGATAACGCCGGATCAGACAGTGGGTTACGGGCGCAAGGGACGGGTCAGCCGGGTGTCGGACGTGGCCGTCATCCCTGTGGGCTATGCCGACGGTCTGGACCGTCACCTGAGTTGCGGGGTGGGGCAGATGATGGTGCGTGGCCGCAGGGTGCCTGTCCTGGGCAATATCTGCATGGATGCCTGTATGCTGGATGTGACCGGCTCAGGGGCGCAGGTAGGGGATGAGGTGGAGATTTTCGGGAACAATATCCCCGTGACCGAGATTGCCGACAAACTCGGAACCATTCCCTACGAGGTGCTGACCAGCGTCTCCCGCCGTGTCAAGCGTGTCTATTTCAAGGAGTAGCTTTTGTCTTCCCTTTCGAAGAAGTCAATCGTGCGGTAGAACGGATGTACCGGACCGTAGCCGGGGCCGAAGCGGTAGCCTGCTCCGTAGGCTATGGACTCGTTGATGAATATCTCCGCTCTCTCGACCGCAGCATCGAGGTCATACTTTCTGGCGATATAGGTGGCTATGGCCGAGCCGAATGTGTCACCGGTGCCGTTGACGTTGCGAGTGTCGATGCGGCGTTTGGAGAATCTTCTGACTGTGTCGGTCTCCCTGTTGTAGAATACGTCGGTCAGATTGTCTCCGTCCGGGATGGACTTGATGATTACCGAACAGCCGGGGGCTGCCAGACGGCGTATGATACTGTCGGAGTTGTCGAGCGTGACATCCTCTCCGGCCAGGGCACGGGCCTCGTGGATGTTGGGGGTGATGATCATGGCCTGCGGAAAGAGCAGCTTCCGGTAGGCTTCCACTGCGTCTTCGAGAATGAGGGCAGTGCCGCCCGAGTCCACCATGACAGGGTCTATTACCTTGGGTACGTCAGGGTATTCCTGCAGAAGTCCGGCCACGGCCTCTACTATCTTTCTGTCATAGAGCATACCTGTCTTGATGCAGTCGGCTCCCACATCGTTGAGAAAATGCCGGCTCTGGCTCAGTATCAGGTCCACCGGCATGGTGCGAATGCCCTTGACGCTGGTGGTGTCCATGTCCACGATGAGGGTTATGGCTCCGGCAGCGAATCCTCCGCATGCCGATACGGCCTTGATGTCCGCCTGTATGCCGCAGCTGCCTAAGGGCTCGCTGCCTGCTATCATGAATACTTTTGCGAAATCTTTTTTGTTGTCCATCGGTAGGGTTGTCTGTGTTAGATTACTCCGAAATGCATGAGGGCTTTTGGCACTCCTTCATTGTCGATATGGTCGGTGACATAGTCGGCAGCTGCCTTGACCTCATCCCCGGCGTTGCCCATAGCCACACCGGTGCCGGCCTTTTTCAGTATGGAGATGTCGTTGCCTCCGTCTCCGAACGCCATGCATTCGTCCAGGGCGATGCCTTCATGTCCGGCGATGGTCTCCATGCCCCGGCCCTTGTCGGCGTCGGCTGAGATAACGTCCGAGAAGTATTCACACCAGCGGGTGGACTCGGAGTGCCTGAGCAGCCGGACCACCTCCGCTTCCTGAGCTGTGTCGAAGAAAGGAGTCATCTGGTATATCGGGGCTTCCAGCATCTGAGCCGTAGTGGTGCCCCGGTCGATTCCGGTGATGGCCAGCATACCGCCGAAGACCTTGTCCACTATGGGACTGTAGTTGTGTACGATGGCTCTGTCCTCGCCAACGATGAGCGACGGTATGCCGTACCGGTCGGCTGCTTCGATGATGGTCCTCACATCTTCCGTATCTATAGGGGTGCGGGATATGGTCTGTCCGCCTACGGTGCATATCGCTCCGTTTACAGTGATATAGCCGTCTATCAGGCTTTCTATGGGGTCGAGGTTGTTGATCAGCGGTCTCGGTCTGCCTGTGGAGATGAATATCCTCACTCCGCGCCTTCTGGCTTCGGCAAGAGCCTCGACGGTCGGCTTCGGAACCGAATGCGTCCTGAAACTTACCAGTGTCCCGTCAATGTCGAAAAACAGTGCCTTTATCATCTCTTGAAATTTCAGTGGCGCAAATATAGCTAATAATGTGTCCGGCCGTCTTTGGCGTGAACGGGAGATTTTGAAAATATGGCAAAGATGGTTAACTTCGCGGACGATAGACCGAATGCATTATTTTATAGGTATGAAACATATATTGTCTTTACTGATCGTCGCTTTGGCGGTGTGCGGTGTGCCGTACGCCCGGGTGACAGATCGTACATCTGTCATAGAGTCTGATTCTGTATGGGGTAATCCCCGTGTCAATTCAGTGTGCAGGGAGGAGATGTCCGCTACGATGGATATCGAGGGCCTTGAGAAGGTGTCGCTGCACGGACTGTGGAAATTCAACTGGGTGGAGAATGCCTCGGACAGACCTGTGGACTATTATAAGGTTGATTACGATGACGGAGACTGGGGTACAATGCCGGTGCCCGGTATCTGGGAGCTGAACGGCTACGGAGATCCGTTATATGTCAACAACGGCTATGCCTGGAGGAATTTCTTCCGCAGCGAGCCGCCCCGTGTCCCGGCTTTCCAGAATCATGTGGGGACATACCGCGGCAGCATCGCAGTGCCGCAGGAATGGGTAGGAGAGAAGGATATCTTCGTTCATTTCGGCTCGGTCACATCAAACATCACTCTGTATGTCAACGGTCGGTATGTGGGCTACAGCGAGGACAGCAAGCTTGAGGCGGTGTTTGACATTACGGATTACGTCGAGCCGGGCGATAATCTGTTTGCATTTCAGATATTCCGCTGGTGTGACGGAACTTATCTCGAAGATCAGGATTTTTGGCGGATGACCGGCATTGCCAGGGAGAGCTATGTCTATGCCAGACCCAAGGACAGGATCAATACGGTGGAGGCCGTGCCTGACCTGGATGCCTCTTACCGTAACGGACGCCTGTCGGTAAGGGGAGAAGTGGCCGGAAATGTGGATGCGGTAAGGCTTGTGCTGACATCTCCTGACGGCAGGACGGTGTGGAAAGGCACCGCCGGTGTGGATGGCGGTATGTTCCGGACGGAGGCGGATGTACGCTCTCCCGGAAAGTGGACTGCGGAGACACCCTGTCTGTACCGTCTGGAGGCCGAGGCGTTGTGTTGCGGCAATAAGACGGATGCGGTGGCTGTCAATGTGGGATTCCGCAAGGTGGAGATCCGTGGCGGACAGCTGCTGGTCAACGGGAAGCCGGTGCTGATAAAAGGAACCAACCGGCACGAGATGAGCGCAAAGGGCGGCTATCTGGTGACTCCGGAAGAGATGCTGGAGGATATACGGATAATGAAGTCTCTCAATATCAATGCAGTCCGTACTGCGCATTATCCCAATGATCCGCTGTGGTATGACCTGTGCGACCGTTACGGACTTTATGTGATAGACGAGGCCAATGTGGAGTCGCACGGCATGTGGTACGGCGAAAGGACACTTGCAAAGGACTCCGCATATTTGCAGGCTCATATAGAAAGGAATATAAGGATGGTCCGCAGGGACATCAACCATCCTTCCATCATCATATGGAGCTTGGGCAACGAGGCCGGCTTCGGGCCGAATTTCGAGGCGTGCTATGCTCTTGTCAAGGAGTATGACCCGTCCCGTCCTGTCCAGTATGAGCGGGCCTTGGATTTTGAGAATTTCGGGAATACGACATGTACGGATGTGTATTGCCCCATGTACCGCAGCCCCGGGTGGTGTGAGGACTATCTGGCGACGGATCCTTCAAGGCCTTTGATTCAGTGCGAGTATGCCCATGCGATGGGTAATTCTCTCGGAGGATTCGGGGAGTATATGGATCTGGTGCGCAGGTATCCCAAGTATCAGGGCGGATTTATATGGGATTTTGTGGATCAGGCAGTTGTCCGCTACGAGAGTGACGGAAGGGCAACGGCCGCTTATGGCGGCAGCTACAACAAGTACGACCCGTCGGACGATAATTTCAACTGCAACGGTTTCGTGGCCTCGGACCGTACCCTGCATCCCTCGGCCATGGAGGTAGCCTATCACTACCGTTCCATATTGACAACCTCGGATAATCCCGCTTCCGGACGCATCGATATCTACAATGAATATTTCTTTAAGGATCTGTCCGCTTTCCGTCTCGAATGGGATGTGACAGCTGACGGCCGCCCGGTAATGTCCGGAGTGGTGGAGGACCTGAAGGCGGCTCCGCAGTCCGAGGCCTCTGTTTCCCTGCCGGTGCCTGAGGCATTGAGCCGTTGCGCCGGTGCGGCTGAGGTAATGCTCAACCTGCGGTACAGCCTCAAGGATGCGGACGGCGTTCTGGATGCCGGTACCGTGCTGGCCTGGGATCAAATACCGGTAAAGGAGTATGATGCGGCGGGGCAATATGCCTCGTTCATTGATAGCGGTTACCCCGGAGAAGGGGATGCTCCGTCACTTTCCAGGGATGCCGTGTTCTATTATGTCTGCGGAGACGGTTGGCGGGCCGAGTTCAGCCGTTCCACTGGATGGCTCGAGCGGCTGATTGTTGACGGCGCTGATTTTCTGGAGAAGCCGCTTCGCCCCAATTTCTACAGAGCCGCCACCGACAACGATGACGGAGCGATGCTTCATCAGAAGTGTTCGGTATGGCGCAATCCGGAACTGAGGCTTACTGCCCTGACCGCGGAGCGGACGGACAAGGGAGTTGCAGTGGAAGCTGAATATGAGATGCCGTCAGTCGGTGCGGTGCTCAGAATGTCCTATCTTGTCAATTCTGAGGGAGACATAGCCGTTACGGAACATCTGATGCCGTGCGGAGACAGTACTGAAGCGGCGCCGTTGATGCGTTTCGGTATGAGTATGGTGATGCCTTCCCGGTTTGACCGTGTCGACTATTACGGATACGGCCCGTTCGAGAACTATATCGACCGTTGCGGTGCTGCGGTGATAGGCCGCTATCAGGCAGAAGTGGCGGACCTGTACCAGTACGACTATGTGCGTCCGCAGGAGAGCGGGGCACGCACCGGCCTGAGATACTGGAGAGTGATTGACCGCACCGGCACTGGCCTGGAGATACTGGCCCGTGAGCCTTTCACGGCCACAGCCCTGAATTATTCGATTGAGGATCTGGATATAGCCTCGCCCGGATATGTGCGTCATGCTTCGGAGCTGGTGCCGCGTCCTGAGACATATGTCAATTTTGATCTGCGGCAGATGGGACTCGGCTGCATTAATTCATGGGGAGAGCTGCCTTTGGACCGGTATATGCTGCCGTATGGTGAATACAGATTCGATTTCATTCTCAGGATAAGAAAATAATTTATAACTTGCTGCGTTTTTTAAAACATTGTGATATATGAAGGAATTCAAGCGTTATCTTGTTACGTCCGCTCTGCCCTATGCCAACGGACCTGTTCACATCGGACACTTGGCAGGAGTCTATGTGCCTGCTGATATTTATACCCGTTATCTCCGTATGTGCGGCAGGGACGTGTTTTTTGTAGGCGGTTCGGATGAGCACGGGGTGCCGATTACCATTCAGGCCCGCAAGCAGGGATGCTCCCCTCAGGATATCGTTGACAAATACCATAAGTTGATAAAGGAGTCGTTCGCCGAGTTCGGTATCAGTTTCGATGTGTATTCCAGGACTACATCCGGGACTCATTACAAGACTGCTTCCGAATTTTTCCGTAAACTCTACGAAGACGGAAAGTTTATTGAGAAAGAGAGCGAGCAGTATTACGACGAGGAGGCCGGTCAGTTTCTGGCGGACCGCTATATCGTGGGTACATGCCCGAAGTGCGGAGCAGAGGGCGCCTATGGTGACCAGTGTGAGAAATGCGGCTCTACCCTTAGTCCGGATGAACTTCTCAACCCTCATTCAGCCTTGAGCGGCAAGCCTCCCGTAAAACGCAGGACCAAACACTGGTATCTGCCCCTGAACGAATATGAACCCTGGCTCAGACAGTGGATATTGGAAGGACACAAGGAGTGGAAGACCAATGTCTACGGTCAGTGCAAGTCGTGGATAGACGGCGGCCTGCAGCCCAGAGCCGTAAGCCGTGATCTCGACTGGGGTATTCCGGTGCCGGTTGAAGGAGCTGAGGGCAAGGTGCTGTATGTGTGGTTTGACGCTCCTATCGGATATATATCCAATACCATAGAGGCCCGTCCCGACGATTGGGAAAAATACTGGAAGGATCCTGATACCAAGATGGTTCACTTTATAGGCAAGGACAATATCGTCTTCCACTGCATCGTATTCCCTTCGATGCTCAAGGCGCACGGAGACTTTATCCTGCCCGAGAATGTGCCTGCCAACGAATTCCTCAATCTCGAAGGCGACAAGCTGTCCACATCGCGCAATTGGGCGATATGGCTGCACGAATATCTCAGGGATTTTCCCGGCAAGCAGGATGTGCTGCGTTATGTGCTCTGCGCCAATGCTCCCGAGACCAAGGACAACGACTTTACATGGAAGGATTTCCAGACCCGCAACAATTCCGAGCTTGTAGCCATTTACGGCAATTTCGTAAACAGGGCGGTGGTGCTGACTCATAAGTATTTCGACGGCAAGGTGCCGGCGGATTTGAAACACGAGCAGATTGACGACGAGACCTTGGCACAGGTTCCCGTTCTCAAGGCGGCCATAACCGACGCTCTCGAGCATTACCGTTTCCGGGAGGCTCTCAAGGAAGCCATGAACCTCGCCCGCCTCGGCAACAAGTATCTCACGGATACCGAGCCATGGAAGGTGGCCAAGACAGATATGGACCGCACTGCGTCCATCCTCAATGTGTCCCTCAGGCTCTGTGCCGACCTGGCAATAGCATTCGCTCCATTTATCCCTTTTTCATCAGACAGACTTCTGACCATTTTGAATCTGCCTAAGGATATCCTTAAGTGGGACAATATCGGCCGTGGAGACCTGTTGCCCGAAGGACATCAGATCGGCAAGGCCGAACTGCTTTTCGAGAAGATAGAGGACGAGGCGATAGACAGGCAGATGGCCCGTCTGGAAGCCATACGGGAGGCCAACCGCAAGGCCGCTGCCGCAGCTGCTCCTGTGGAGCCTCAGAAAGCCGAGTGTACTTTCGATGAGTTCGGAAAGATGGATATCCGCACGGCCACCGTGCTGGAGGCCGAGAGAGTACCCAAGACCGACAAGTTGCTGAAACTTACTATAGATACCGGTATAGACAGAAGGGTCATAGTCTCAGGTATAGCCGAATACTATACTCCGGAGCAGATGGTCGGCAAGCAGATTTGTATACTGGCCAACCTGGCTCCCCGCAAGATACGCGGTATCGAGTCAAAGGGAATGATTCTGATGGCGCGTCAGCCCGACGGCAAGATGCGTATAGTGACTCCGGAGGAGACTCTGTGTAATGGAGCTACGATAGGCTAATTGTCCATCTGCCGTATCAGTTCAAGCTCCTCATCGCTGTAGATGAGCGAATCCAGACAGCCGCTGCGTCCGAGTTCAACGAGGGCGATAGCGGCTATTATTATGAAGGCGAGGATAGAGACAAGGATGATAATCCAAGTTCTGCCGGATCTGTGCCGCCCGGAGATTTCCGGCCTGCCAGTATCGTCAGCCTTATCCGCCGCTGTCTCTTCTGTTACAGACGGTACGGCAGATGGTACGGATTCCATGGCTGTCTCCTGTTGCACGGGCTCCATGTCCGGCTCCTCTGCCTGGCTCTTGGCGGCCAATGGCTTGAGGGGTATCGGCTCGAATCCGAATGCGCGTGCCAGTATGTCGTTTTGGGTATCGTATGTGAATTGAAGCCTGCCTTCAGCGGTATATTGGAACTTTCCTAATCCGTCCAGCACGGTCTCCTGTCTGTTGTCAAGAGCTTCCTTGAACTGCTCCAGCAAATGACTGATGCCCATTCGGCTGTAATATGCGGACATCTCACCGCTTTCTATGCTGCAGTCCTCTTCGAACAGAAGGGTCCTGCGTGGAGGGTATATGGTCTTCCCGTCTTCCGAGAATGCCGCCGGGGTTGTCCGTATAAGGAAACAGCCTATGCCCGGAAGCGGAATCCGGTCATGGTCGATGATCAACTCCATGAGCGTGCGGGATAAAAGAAGGGTGTCCATAAAATTTCTTAAAAAAATCTTGACAAAGTTAATTTATTTTTGGCTTATAAAAAAAAATATCTATCTTTGCAGTCCCAAAAGGAAAATTCCTCTTTAGCTCAGTTGGTTAGAGCACCTGACTGTTAATCAGGGGGTCCTAGGTTCAAGTCCTAGAAGGGGAGCGAGATTTACTATGTTTTCATAATGTTATTTTTTCCCCCTCTTCATGCGAATGGCGAGGGGGTTTTTTATTAATTTTGCGTTATGATAGACAGGGAAACGGTAGATAAGATACTGGATGCTGCCGAGATTGTGGATGTGATAAGCGATTTCGTGACGCTCAGGCGGCGGGGGGCCAATTACATAGCCTGCTGCCCGTTCCACAATGAGAAGACTCCTTCGTTCTCGGTCTCTCCGTCCAAGGGTATATTCAAGTGTTTCGGATGCGGTAAAGCAGGAAGTGCCGTGACATTTGTCATGGAGCATGAGCAGATGACCTATCCGGAAGCCCTGAAATACCTTGCGCGTAAGTACGGTATCGAGGTGCATGAGAGAGAGGAGACGGAGCAGGATGCCGAGGACCGTCTTAAGCGGGAGTCGATGATAGCTGTGTCGGAGTTTGCCGCCAAGTTTTATGCCGATGCGTTGTTCAATACGGCGGAGGGACATTCGGTGGGACTTTCCTATTTCAGGCAGAAAAGGGAGTTTACGGAGGAAACGGTGCGTAAGTTCGGACTCGGCTGGTCGCCGTCAGGCCGTTCTTTTGCAGGAGAGTCCGCATCGCTGACACTTCCTCAGGCCGCATTGAAGGCCGGATATAAGAAGGAGTTCCTGCTGTCCACCGGTCTGTGCTATGAGCATAACGGAGAGCTGGTCGACCGTTTCAGGGAGAGAGTAATATTTCCGATACATTCGCTCAGCGGCAATGTGATAGCTTTCGGTGGCAGAACTCTCAAGGAGGACAAGACCGTGGCCAAGTATGTCAACTCCTCCGAGAGCGAGATATATCACAAAAGCAATTCCTTATACGCCATATACTTTGCGAAATCAGCCATAGCCAAGGCGCAGAAATGCTATCTGGTCGAGGGGTATGCCGATGTCATATCGATGCATCAGGCCGGCATAGAGAATGTCACGGCCTCGTCAGGAACATCGTTGACGCCTGAACAGATACGGTTGATAAAGCGGTTTACAAATAATGTCACTTTGTTGTATGACGGGGACTCTGCCGGTATCAAGGCGGCTCTCCGCGGTATAAACATGCTGCTGGAGGAGGGCATGACTGTCAAGGTGGTGCTTCTTCCCGACGGTCATGATCCAGATTCGTTTGCCAGGTCGCATACCAGGCAGGAAATACTGGATTTTCTTCAGGCGCACGAGACGGATTTCATAGAGTTCAAGTATGGTCTGCTCTCGTCCGATATAGAGAAGGATCCGATACAGAAGGCAGAGCTGATAAGGGATATAATAGGTACTGTCGCGGTCATACCGGATCAGATAATGCGTTCTGTCTATATCGAGCAGTGTGCCGGCCGGCTCGGTATGAAAGAGGATGTACTGTTTGCGGAAGTGGCCAGGATACGCCGTAAGAAGATTGAGTCCGGGGAATACGAGCGCCGCAGGAGGGAGGAGAAAGAGGCCCGGTATGCGGCAGCGGTGGAGGATAGGGATGCCGGTCACGATGATGATTCCGGAGCGGTAAACGCTGCTGGGAATACCTCTTCGCTTAAGCCTGTTCCGTTGCTGGATCCGTCGGAGAGAGAGCTTCTGTATTATCTGCTGAAGTTCGGGGAGTGCGTGATGACATTCGAAGATCATCAGAAGTACGGCGCAGAAGCTCCTGTGATGGAGATAACGGTGAATGAGTATATTGCAGCCAATCTCTCAAACGATGACCTGGAGCTTCACAATCCCCTGTACAGGAAGATTTACGGGATGTATTTCGAATGCAGGAAAGAGCTATATCGTGATGCCGGAGATACCGCGCCGGATCCCGAAGCTCTTCAGGCCGGGATAATACGCCGGATTGTCAACTGCGGGGATCCGGAGATTACCGGAACGGTTGTGGATATAACGGAGGACAAGTATGAGCTTAAGGTTAAAGAGTATATCAAGGCTCAGATCCCTGAGCGTAATATGATAGACAAGAATGTCCCCAAGGCGGTCCTTGTCTACAAGCTCAAATATGTGGAATACACCTGCTCGCAACTGATGGAAAGCCTTAGACAGATGCAGCAGAATGCTGATACGGAGTCTCAGCAGGAGGTGATGCACCGCCTCAAGCTGCTGCTGCAGATTAAGAATGTCCTGGTAAAGGACCTTAACCGCGTTTCCTGATTATTGATTCTTGCCCTCAAAGCCGTAGACCGCAGTAACAGGTACGGTCATCATTACGACATTGGGGTCTATCTGCTTGGCTGTCTTTATGATGTCGTTGGAATATCCTTTGCGGCTGACGACCATCAGGATTTTCTTGTCACCGTCTGTGGACCACTGTACCGACTTTACCGAACGGTTGCCCTCAATGCTCAGTGTCTGGAGCCTGGCGGCTATCTCGTCATTGTGCTCGGACATGATGAGAGTCTGTACTGACTGCTGCGAGCCGGTCAGGAACATGTCCACTGAATAGGAGAATGCGATAATCTCCACGAATCCGTAAACTACATCGGCGAGGGTCTTGTCATTGACTAAAAGAATCGACATGACTATGAGGGAATCGCAGACGAGATAGATGCGTCCTGGCGAAATGTTCTTATATTTGTTGATTGAAAGCGCGATGATGTCGGTGCCGCCCGTGCTGCCGCCCTGGGTGATGATGATTGCGATACCGATACCGCTCATGGCGCCTCCGATGAGGGCATTGATCAGATTGTCGGTGATACCTGCTGACAGGCTGGTCAGGCCGGGAATCAAGGGCATGTACTGGAAGAATACGAAACTCATGGCAACGCAGTATATCGTCTTGACTCCGAAACCTTTGCCGAGGATGATGAATCCGGCTATGAGCAGGAGTACATCGATGGCGAATTTGGCGTAGGAGACGGGTATGCTGTCGATGCCGTAGTGAATCACTGATGCCAGGCCGGCGATGCCGCCTCCGGTAATCTCATGAGGGTTGAGGAATGCGGTCCAGCCGAAGACGAACACGGCCAGTCCGAGAGTCATGATGGCATATTCTTTCAGGTACTTCAGAAACATATCAATAGGATTTTAGGCCGCGAAGATAAGAAATTATAAACATTTTTTGTAACATTTTCCCGCATTCCGGCGTCATAAGTTCAGAAACATTTAAAAACAGAGAAAAGTTATGAAACGAGTTTTTACACCCATTTTCCTCAGCCTGCTGCTTCTGTCGGCTGCTGTGCTGCCCGCAGGGGCCCGGAATGTCAAAAGTCTGTATGAGCTTTATGCCGATAAGCCCGGTGCCGAGTCCGTTTCGGTGGGCCGGTTCTGGATCAATCTTGCCAAGCTCGTGGTGGCATTCGGGCAGGAAGAGGCCGGACTGTCGGATGACGAGACAGATATAGCGCTTAAAACCCTGTCGCATATCAACGCGGTGAGGGTGGCTGACCTGAGCGGTTGCAGTGAGAAGGTGCTGGCGCAGTTCGCCGAGGATGTGGAAAAATGTGAGACAGGTGACTATGTGGTTCTGACAGAGGTGCATGATGACGGGGATGATGCGCGGGTGCTGGTGCGCAAGGACGGGGACATCATCAGTGAGTTGGTGGTGATTTCCGCTGGGGACGACCCGGCTATTATCCAGATTGAGGGGAAAATAACAGAGGAGGAAGCTGCCAAGTACATAGCCTCATCCATAGAATAGAAGAGACCCTTCGCAGAGTGTATTCAGCCTAAAACCAAGCCTGTGAACGCCGAAGAATTCAAATCCGCTTTTCTCCCCCTCGGCCCCTTGCTCTACCGCATCGCTTACCGCATGCTCGGAGCGGAGGAGGACGCCCGGGACGCAGTGCAGGAGCTTTATGTGAAGCTCTGCCGCGAGGGCGACCGGGCCCTTCGGAGTGCCAATCCCCAGGGCTACTGCGTGCGGATGATGCAGAATGTCTGTGCGGACATCCTGCGGCGGGGCGGGCGCAATGTCCTCCGTATGGCGGCGGATGTGACGGAGGTCAGGGGAGGCTCGGCGGTTGAGGCTGCGGACGCTTCGGTCGAGAACAAGGAGGCGGCGGCCTTGGTGCGGAAGGCCCTGGCCGCATTGCCCCGGAAACTGCGGGAGGTGGTGGTGCTGAGGGACCTTGAACAGATGGACATAGCCGAGGTAGAGGCTCTTACAGGTATGAGCCAGGTCAACATCCGGGTGACTCTGTTCCGTGGCAGGAAGCTGCTTAAAGAAAAGATTGCTGAATTTATAAAAGAATAAATTTTTAAAAATGGGCAGGAATTTAAAAACATCCGAACCGGAGGAAATTCTCCGCAAAGGACTCTCGCAGATGCGGACAGCCGATGAGGACATCCCCGTCCCCGGAGACCTCTCCCGGATGATAGAGGGGACGGTGGACCGGGAGCTCGGACGCCGCCGCGGCAGGATGAGGCTCGTGGCCTCCATCTCCGCCATAGGGGTTGCCGCTGTGGTCGCGGCTGTGGCGTTCCTGTCACCGCTTCATGTAGATGAGCCAGAGGATACATTTGACAATCCTGAGGAGGCCTATGCGGCCGTGGTGGAGGCTTTGGAACTTATCGGCCAGAATCTCAACAAGGGTATGTCCTTTGCCGCCGGCAATATAGAGGAAATTGGATGTGCCGCATTTGAAAATTTTGAGTCTGTGGTCTGTGGGCTCAATAGAGATGACGGATATGAAAATCAATAAAAGTGACACCATTAATTGTAATTAGGTATGAAAAAGATATTTTTAACAATTGCGCTGCTGTCGGTTGCAGTGTTGCAGATGGCGGCATCGGTTCCCGTCAAAGCAGTGATGAAAGATTTTTCGGGAATTTACAATAAATACAAGGATCGTCCACTGGTGTCAGCCGTATATGTATCAAAGTCACTGCTGGATATATTTCAATATGCGATTGAAAATGATACTGTTGCCAACAAATTTGTTGTTGACGAAGCGGATTTGTCTCCGTTTATTGAAGCTGCCGGTAAGTTGAGTTGCGTTTATATATTGTCTTCGGATATTCTGAATCCGGCAACGGAACTGATGTCGGATATCAGTAATTATATCAATGAAAATCGGGGTAGGCTGCAGGAACTTATGAAACAGTCGGATGGAGTTGATGATGTGACGTTTTATTATGATTCTCCGGATAAAGAACACATCAAGGAATTTCTGATGGTGAGAAAAACAAGAGCAGGGTACTCTGATTCATTTATGTCTGTGACAGTTATACAGCTGGAAGCTGAATCATTGACACTCTCTGATGTTATCAAAATGACAGTGAGTGTTTTCAATGATAAGGAGTAGAACCATTCCGATTGCTACATTATGGGGAGGGTGTCTTCGGGGCTGGAAGTGTATATAAACGATTATAGCCGTTTCGAGATTGCTATGGTTCGGATTTTAGATTATATTTGCGGATATTTTAATTGAAGAAGTATGGCAAAAGAACTCGAACAGAATGATGTTGCTGCGGCTAACGCCGCCAAGCTCAAGGCTTTGCAGGCAACGATGGACAAGATTGAAAAGGATTTCGGTAAAGGGGCTATCATGAAGCTCGGAGACCGTCCTGAGGGGGATGTTTCAGTGATTCCGTCGGGGTCCATTGCGTTGGATCACGCTCTCGGAATCGGCGGGTATCCGCGGGGAAGGGTGATTGAGATTTTCGGCCCTGAGTCCAGCGGTAAGACGACACTGGCCATACATGCCATAGCGGAGGCTCTGAAGGCCGGCGGCTTCGCAGCCATCATCGATGCGGAGCATGCTTTTGACCGCACTTATGCGAAGAACCTCGGAGTGGATGTGGACACTTTGCTTATATCCCAGCCGGACAACGGCGAGCAGGCGCTTGAGATAGCCGACGACCTTATCCGCAGCGGAGCCATCGACATCATCGTAGTGGACTCCGTGGCGGCACTGACACCCAAGGCTGAGATTGAGGGCGAGATGGGGGACCAGAAGATGGGCCTGCAGGCCAGGCTGATGAGCCAGGCCCTGAGGAAGCTCACCGCCAATATCTCCAAGACCAACACCTGCTGCATCTTCATCAACCAGTTGCGCGAGAAGATAGGCGTGATGTTCGGCAATCCCGAGACGACTACCGGCGGCAATGCCCTTAAGTTCTATGCCTCCGTCCGCATCGATGTGCGCAAGGTGACCCAGCTCAAGGACGGGGACGATCCTACCGGCAACCGCACCCGCGTGAAGATAGTCAAGAACAAGATGGCCCCTCCCTTCCGCAAGGCCGAGTTCGATATCGTATTCGGCGAGGGTATCTCGAAAATAGGCGAGATTGTGGACTTAGGTGTGGAGTTCGATATCATCAAGAAGAGCGGCTCGTGGTTCAGCTACAATGATTCCAAGCTGGCTCAGGGCCGGGATGCGGTCAAGAAACTGCTGACGGACAATCCGGAACTTACAGAGGAGATAGAAGGCAGGATCCGCGAGGCAATGAACAATATGGAGGAATAGGCTATGCAGACAGTATTGAGCGGCATCCGCTCCACGGGTCATCTTCATCTGGGCAATTATTTCGGTGCTCTTCGTAATTTCGTCAGGATTCAGGACGATTACAACTGTTATTATTTCATAGCGGACCTGCATTCGCTGACTACTCATCCCCATCCGGATGACTTCCATGCCAATGTCAAGACTATTCTGGCTGAGTATTTGGCCGCCGGTCTGGATCCGGAGAAGGTCACGATATTCGTGCAGAGCGATGTGCCTGAGGTAAGCGAACTGTATGTGCTGCTCAATATGATAGCATACAAGGGAGAGCTGGAGCGTACCACCACCTTCAAGGATAAGGTGCGTCTGGCTAAGGCAAAGGCCCGCAATGTCCGTTTGGAGGATATTGCGGAGGATGACCATAACGACGAAGGCATCAACATCAGCGCCGGCCTTCTGACATATCCTGTCCTGATGGCCGCCGATATCCTGATTCACCGTGCTGACTTCGTGCCGGTCGGCAAGGATCAGGAGCAGCATCTGGAGTATGCCAGGGTTCTGGCCCGCCGCTTCAACAATATGTACGGCGAGGAGGTCTTTACTGAGCCGAGGGCGTTTAATTTCGGAAGTGGTCTCATCAAGGTGCCCGGTCTGGACGGCAGCGGAAAGATGGGCAAGAGCGAGGGTAACGGCATCTATCTCTACGACGATGAGAAGACCATCACCAAAAAAGTGATGAAGGCCCTGACAGACAGCGGTCCCGTCGAGCCGAACAGTCCTATGCCCGAGTGCATAGAGAACCTCTTCACCCTCATGGCTCTTGTGTCCGAGCCGTCCACTGTCGAGT
>DXAT01000044.1 GCA_019116965.1 Candidatus Coprenecus pullistercoris | reverse complement strand
GGGAGTCGCGGACTGTCACCGCCGGTAGGGAATCGCACCCTGCCCTGAGAGATATTCATTTTGGTTGGCAAATGTATGGAAATTTCCCCAACTTTGCAACCGTTATGAAAGAAATACGCCACATCGTCATCCCGGACCCGCATGACTGCTGCGGCTGCACCGTATGTGCCTCTGCCTGCCCTAGAGCTGCATTCTTCGCTTCCACGGACAGCATACACGACACCATCCGCCGCCTGATCTAAGTACAAAAGGCCGCCCGGAATTCCGGACAGCCTCCTGCACATTGATTGATCTGCTGTCTTATTCTATCAGTTTCAGGATAGTGATGTCACATATCTCCTCATTGCCGGTGTTGTCCTCTCCGACAGAGCTTGTACAAAACTGTTTGAGGTCGTCACTGTATTTAAACCAGCGGCTCCTGCCTTCGTTGTAAATATACTGAACACCGTCACCGTATGTAATCTGCCATATATAGTAGTTGCTGGATGAGGTAGGTTCCGTATTCTGAAAGAAAAAGTTTCCGGCCGTACTGGTACCGCCTGCAGTGCCGATATAATTGCCGTTGGAATTTCCGGCAGCCTCGCTGTACAGCCAGTAAAGTCCGTCCTCATCGCTGACAGGTGCTATGGTGAATACATAGTCCATGACTTCGCCTACTGCAGCTATTCCTCCCAGGTCCGCATCCGCATCAAAGACTTTGGCATCAATTTTTGAGGATATGTGTTTGGATGCCACGCGATAGCTGGAACTCGACTCCTTGTATGTGATCAGGTATTTGTTGTCGGCGGAGAACTGCTCGCCCTCGGATATCTCGGCGAAATAGGGTTCCTTGATTACCTGGGTCTCACCGAGGGTCATCTCCACTTTATAGAGAGCCGCATCAGGGTCGTCAAGTTCAAAATTGCCGTCATTGAATACGAACTTGTTGTTGTCAGTAATCACTTCCAAGGTGACTCCGCTGTAAGAGCCGCGCATCACGGGAAGATAGACATAGCCGCCTCTCTCTATAGGAGACAACTTTGCAACAGTAGTGGTCACGCTGTTGGATGTACCGTTGAAAATAACCTCTCCGTCAACTGACTTCACGACATCGATTGTTCCGGCCGCAGGCTGCGGCGCGGTGAATGTCACGGACTGGATCCGGTCGGAAGAAAAGTCTCCTGACAGGAAGCAGAATCGGATGACCGATACCGGTACATAGTAGCGCACTGATACGGAGTTTTCTACCGCATCGGGAACCTGCGTGGAAGCCAGCATGGGAATTTCTATTCCGTTACTGTTGACTGTTGAGATTGTATCCTGTGTCTGTGATGCTTTTATCTCAAGTGTCAGTCCGCTGAGGCTTTTTCCGGCCAGGCCTTTTCCTGGATATACTACATAAAGACGGTTGCCGGCATCGGCTTCAGCGGGTATCTCCGCTGTAAAATATCCGCCCTCTGAGACCTCGGCCTCCTTGACTATGTCCGAGGCGCAGTCGGTGACATATGCCACTGTATCGCCCTCGCTCCATACCAGATGGGAGTAGTCTGAGTATTCGTATTCGATACTGGTACGGGTATCCACATTCTCGGGCCAGACCGTTATGCTGCGGGTTTTCTGACTGTCAGAGACCTCGGTAATCTGACAAGCAGAGAGGAGAAGGGCTGACGCTACAGCCGCTGTGGAAAGAAATATATTGCGTTTCATGATATTCCCAATTTATGCGTTTATTATCAGGTTATTACTTCCAAGGGTCAATTTCCGTATCACCCCAGTTGCCGGTATCGGCATCATCATAGTCTCTGGCGGGCACATAGAACACTTCGCATCCGTCATCTACCTGTAAGGAACTGGGACTGGCAAATTCGTTGAGATACAGGCTTCTCATACCGTTCTCAGAGCAGAATACAGACATGATTGCCGACATGCTGCTCAGGTCAAGTGATTTGATTCGGTTCATCGAGCAGTCTATGTAGGCTACATTCTTAAGATAGTTGAGACTCAGCTGCGAGAAATTGTTCTTGGCCAGTGTGAGCGAGTTGATGTTGTCGCATCCTCTGAGATCTATCTTGGAAAGTTGGTTGCCTCCGAGTTCTACCGTGACGAGGGAGCCTGTCGCCGGAAATGTTACGGATGTGAGCTGATTGGCGCTGGCCATCACCTCCGTGACCTGAACTGCGTCACTCAGGTCGAGTTCGGTCAGGCTGTTGCTGGAGCAGTTGAGCATATTGAGGCGGCTGCATCCGTCGAGGATAAGTGAGGTCAGATTGTTGCGGTGGGCATACAGGAATGCGACGGAAGAGCCTGTCATATCCAGTTCTGTAAGAGCGTTCTGATTGATGGTCAATGATCTGAGTTTTGTCATGCAGCCGGACAGGTCGATGGAAGTCAGCTGGTTCTCATGCAGGTCTATGTCCTCGAGAGATGAGCATCCGGCAAGATTGACCGAGGTAAAGGCATTGCCGAATGCGTTCAAGGTCTTCAGGGCAGCGCAGCCGGAGAGGTCCAGCGATGTAATCTGGTTGGACCAGCATGTCAGGTCGGTAATCTTTTTGTTGTTTGACAGATTCAGCTCGGTCAGCTTGTTGTAAGCCACATCTATGGATGTGAGCTCCGGATTGGATGTCAGGTCTGCGGATGTCAGTACATTATTGTAAAGCTGGAAACTATAAAGTTTTGTACTGGCAGTCACATCCACCGAAGGAATCTGGTTGGTGTAGGCTATCAGTTGCTCCAATTCGGGACATCCGGATACATCAAGGCCTCCGAGCTGGCTTTCAGAGCAGTTGAGGTATACCAGGTGCTCTTTGCCACTCAGGTCCAGGGTGAATCCGTTCATGGGGTTCTTCCTGGTGGTGACATTGATGAGGGCGTTATTGGCCGACAGGTCGATGCCGGCAATGGAGTTGTAGGCTATGTTGATGTCTTCTAAAGCGATGCAGTCGGAGACATCGAGTTCTGTTACCGCACCGTCAACGATATTTATGGATTTCAGGGCAGAGCATCCGGTTATATCGACGGTCTCAAGGATGTAATTGGTCATGTCGTTGGCCTTGAGTATCTCCAGTGATGAACATCCGCTGAGGTTCAGGTTGAGGATGAGGTTGTGGTCGCAGTATAGTTCTCTGAGCGCTGTCATGCCGCTAAGGTCCAGATCAGGTCCGATGGTGTTGTAGCTTATGTTGAGTGTCTGGAGATTGACAAGGTTTCTGATACCGTTCAGCGATGTCAGGACTGCATCCTGGTCCGAGCAGGTAATCTCTGTGATGGCCAGCATCTCTTCTTCGCTCAGCGTGCCGTCGGAATCGGTGTCGAAGCGCTCTGTCAGGAACGCGAGAAAATCCGGGTCGAAATCGGGCCCGTCGTCAGGTGTTTCCTCTCCCTTTCCGGACTGTGTCACAGTGACGGTCTCCCTGACAGTCTCTGATGCAACGATGTCGAATGTCACATTGCGGGCGGTTTCGCTTTCATTGGCGGTTACGGAAACGGTCAGTGCCATGTCTCCGGCTTCACCTCCGTAAGGAGTGACCGTAAGCCAGTCTACGGGCTCGTATGAGATGTACCACTGGGCAGTGGTGCTGAATGACAGGTTCTCAGTGCCGGCCTCCGCCGTGAATTCAACGGAACTGCCGTTTTCAAAGGTTATCTTGGCCTCGGTCTCCGGCTCGACTTTCTTGCAGGAAGCCGTCAGGAGCACCGCGCTTGCGGCAAGCATGAGGGTTAGGGAAATGCTTTTTCTCATAACAGTAAGTTTAAAAGTGTATATTGCAAATATACTAAAAAGCGGCCGTTCTGATGTGGCCGTTTTTTTCAAAAAAGATATAATTGATGTTTTTTAAATACCGGATTTCGAGCTTTTACGGTATTTGGAGGGCGGAACGCCAGTTTCTTTTACGAAATTATTGTAGAATGATGTGAGGT
>DXAT01000043.1 GCA_019116965.1 Candidatus Coprenecus pullistercoris | reverse complement strand
GATGACGATGTGGCGTATTTCTTTCATAACGGTTGCAAAGTTGGGGAAATTTCCATACATTTGCCAACCAAAATGAATATCTCTCAGGGCAGGGTGCGATTCCCTACCGGCGGTGACAGTCCGCGACTCCCTGATTATCAGGGACTGAATCGGTGAAATTCCGATACCGACGGTATAGTCCGGATGAAAGAGAGGTGTCATGACGACATGATGTCGCCGCTGCCCTGAGTATGTATTGATACAGTACTTAGGCTTTTTTGTTTATGTGGAGCGACGAGGACATCAAGTATATGCGCATGGCACTGGACTTAGCACGCAAAGGGCAGGGACATGTGGATCCCAACCCGATGGTGGGTGCGGTCATAGTGCGTGACGGCAGGGTATTGGCCAGTGGCTGGCATCACGTCTACGGCAGCCTTCATGCCGAGCGCGACGCTCTTTCTGCCTGTACGGAACCGACGCAGGGGGCCACGATGTATGTAACCCTCGAGCCATGCTGCCACTTCGGCAAACAGCCTCCGTGTACCAACGCCATCATGGAGGCCGGAATATCCCGGGTCGTGGTGGCCATGACCGACCCCAATCCGATAGTGGCCGGCAAGGGCGCGGGCATACTCCGCAGTCACGGTATCGAAGTACAGACCGGTCTTTTGGGAAAAGAGGCCAGGTATCTCAACAGGGTATTTGTTAAATATATCACGACCAGGCGTCCGTGGGTGGTGCTCAAGAGTGCCGTGACCCTGGACGGACGCATCGCAGCCTCTTCGGGAGACTCCAAATGGGTGAGCTGCGAGGAATCCAGGCATCTGGCCCACGAGCTGCGCGGACGGTATGCCGGCATAATGGCCGGTATCGGCACGGTGCTTGCGGATGACCCGATGCTCAACTGCCGTCTGGACGGAATGCGTCAGCCGGTGCGTATCATCGCTGACTCCAGGGCCTCGTTGCCGCTCGGCTCGGCTCTTGTGCGGAGTGTGGGCAGCTGCCGCACTGTCGTGGCTCATATCGCAGATGCCTCTCAGGAACGGATAGCGGCTCTCCGAAGTCACGGAGTGGAGACCCTCGAGTGTGCTTCCTCCGGCGGTCGGGTGGATGTCGCGGACCTGCTGGACAGGCTGGGCGCAATGGGGCTCAGCTCAGTGCTGGTGGAAGGCGGAGGCGAGCTGAACTGGAGCCTGATAAGCGCGGACTGCGTAGATGAGTATTATATATTCGTGGCTCCGAAAATTGTCGGAGGCAGGACGGCAAAGGGGTTTGTCGGCGGAGAGGGCTTCGGCCTTATGGACCAGGCTGCTCCTGTGGTCATAGAATCAGTCGTACCCTCTGGCTGCGACTGGCTTCTGCACGGATTTGCATCAAAACATTCGGAATTATGTTCACGGGAATAATAGAGGAAATAGGCACGGTACGCGCTGTCCGCGCGGGCAGGACCGGGGCGGTGCTCGACATCGAGGCGTCCAAGGTGCTGGAAGGTACGGCTGTGGGAGACAGCATAGCGGTCAACGGGGTCTGCCTGACGGTGACTCCGGGCCATGGACACTTTACGGCGGATGCCATGCCCGAGACCCTGCGCCGCACCTCGCTGGGCAGTCTCTCGGCCGGCTCGAAGGTCAATCTGGAGCGGGCCATGCTCTGTGGAGGCCGGTTCGGCGGCCATATCGTATCCGGCCATGTGGATGCCTGCGGCCGGGTGGCGGCTCTGGAGAAGGACGGCATAGCCCTGCTGATGAGAGTGTCCGTACCGGAGCAAGTTTTGAGGTACATCGCGGAGAAAGGTTCCGTGACTCTGGACGGTACCAGCCTGACCGTGGCTTCGGTCTGGGCGGACTCGTTTACGGTGTCGCTGATACCTCATACTATGGCTGCGACTACCCTGCATCTGCTTCGGGTCGGTTCGCCGGTCAATGTGGAGGTGGACATGCTGGCCCGGTACGTCGAGCGGCTCCTGCACTCCGGGAACGGAGCAGACAGCGGCGCAAAAGGCGGACTGAGTATGGAATTTTTGAGACAGAACGGATTTTAGACGATTTTAAAAATTGTATTTTATATAAAAATGGAAAAAGTGACAGAAAGAAAGTTCAATACCATCGATGAGGCGGCGGAGGCCCTGCGTCAGGGTGAGATAATAGTGGTGATAGACGATCCTGACAGGGAGAACGAGGGAGACCTGATATGTGCGGCCAGATATGCCACCACGGCCAATGTCAATTTCATGGCCTGCTACGGCAAGGGACTGATCTGTATGCCGATGAGCGCGGAGATGACCCGCAGGCTCGGACTGGACCAGATGGTGTCCCGCAATACCGACAATCACAGCACGGCCTTTACCGTATCGATAGATCATGTGTCCACTACGACCGGCATCTCGGCCATAGAGCGTTCGGTGACTGCGATGAAATGCGTGGAGCCTGACGCGCGGCCGGAGGATTTTCGCCGTCCGGGGCACATGTTCCCCTTGGAGTCCAGGCCTGGGGGAGTGCTGCAGCGCCGCGGTCACACCGAGGCTACGGTGGACCTGATGCGCATAGCCGGACTGGATGAGTGCGGCCTGTGCTGCGAGATCATGCGGGAGGACGGAGACATGATGCGTACCACCGAGCTGATAGCCTTCGCCAAGGAGCACGGTATGAAGATTATCACCGTGGACGACCTGGTGATGTACCGCAAGCATCACGAGAGATGGATAGAGAAGGTGACCGATGCTTCCCTGCCCACCAAGTACGGCAACTTCCGGATCTGCGGCTATGTCAACAAGATAACGAAAGAGCATCATGTGGCCCTGATAAAGGGAGATCTGACCTCTGACGAGCCGGTGCTGTGCCGTATGCACTCCGAGTGCCTGACCGGAGATGTGTTCGGCTCGCTGCGCTGCGACTGCGGCGAGCAGCTGGCCGAGGCCCTCAGGCGTATCGAGAAGGCCGGACGGGGCGTGCTGCTCTATCTGCGGCAGGAGGGACGCGGTATCGGTCTTATCAACAAGCTTCGGGCCTATGAGCTGCAGGACAAGGGCATGGATACAGTAGAGGCCAACATCGCCCTGGGCTTCAAGGCCGACCTAAGGGAGTACGATACGGGAGCCGCCATCCTGGCCGACTTAGGCATCAGAAAGCTCATACTGATGACCAACAATCCGCTCAAGATCGAGGGGCTTGACCACTACGGCATAGAGGTGGTCGGCCGCGACCCCATAGAGATGACCTGCAACGAGAAGAATGCCCTGTACATGTACACCAAGTACAAGAAGATGGGACATCTGCTGCATTTTCAGGATGAGGAGAAACAACACATGAAATAATTAAAAACACGCGATATGAAAGTAATAGAAGGCAATCTGTCGGCCGCCGGCCAGAGAATAGGCATAGTGGCGGCCCGTTTCAACGAATTCATCACCTCCAAGCTTCTCGGCGGAGCCGAGGACTCCTTCCTGCGTCACGGCGGGAACGGAGACAATCTGGATGTGGCCTGGGTGCCGGGTGCGTTCGAGATACCGTTCGTGGCCAAGAAGATGGCCCGCTCGGGCAAGTACGATGCCATCGTATGTCTCGGAGCCGTGATCCGCGGAGCCACACCTCACTTTGACATGGTTGCAAATGAGGCTACAAAAGGCATTGCTCATGTAGGACTTGAATGCGATGTGCCGGTGATATTCGGTGTGCTCACCACGGACTCCATCGAGCAGGCCGTGGAACGTGCGGGCACCAAGGCCGGCAACAAGGGCTTCGATGCCATGACCACCGCCATCGAGATGGTCAACCTCGGTCGAAGCCTCAGCTAAAACAGCACCCTTTTATTTTATAGCAGGGTGATAACCGCCAGGGAAGACAGGGATATTACGGCCCATAGGGATATTCCCAACAGGAACGGCCTGATACCCACTTCCCTGACGCTTTTTACAGACAAGCCACACCCTATCAGGAAAAGTGTCGCACCCAGAGCGTGTTTGGCGCATCCGGCAATCCCTGCGGAAATCTTCTCAGGTATGCCTAAGTAAGTATTGGCCAGCATGGCTGCTATGAACAGGAAGATGAACCAGGGAACGGATATCTTCTTGCCCTTCTTCTTGAAGATAAATGTGGTGGCAATGGCCATGGGAATAATCCAGAGGGCACGGGTCAGCTTGACAGTCGTGGCTACCTTCAGGGCCTCCTCGCCGTAGGCCGCACCGGCACCGACCACCGAGCTAGTATCGTGAATCGCTATCGCCGCCCATGTGCCGAACTGCTCCTGCGACAGGCCGAGCAAGTGCCCGATCACCGGGAATATCAGCAGGGCCACGGCATTGAGCACGAAGACCGTCACCATGGACAGAGTCGTCTCGTTGTCATCTGCATCTATTATAGGGGCCACCGCCGCAATAGCACTTCCGCCGCATATAGCCGTGCCGGAGGAAATCAAGTAGGAATTGTTCCGAGAGAGCCTGAATACCCGGCCCAGCAGAGTACCGATAACCATCACGCCCACTACCGAGACTATCGTAAAGAGCATTCCGTCCTTGCCCGACTCCACGGCTGAATACAGATTCATACCGAAACCGAGGCCCACAACAGAGGCCTGCAGCAGGTACTTCGATACCTTTTTAGCAAACACAGGGAAGGGTGAGCCGAGAGTCACGGCCAAAGCGATACCGGCCAGCAGGGCTACTGCCGTCGGCAGAAAAAATGATGCAATGAAAAGGGCCGCGAACAGTATCCGGGCCGTCCACTGACGCACTGTCACAGTGCTTGATAAGGTTGTTGCTGTTGTTTTCATGCCGCAAAACTACAACACCCGCCGCAACCCGTCACAACACACTTCCTTATACGCTATAACCTCCCGTTATACCCGGTGGTACGGAGGAGGAAGTGGTGGAAGCGGGCATTGAGGCCGGAGAACTCGCCAGGACGGACGACGGTGGCGAATTCACGGGGCATGTCTATGCCGTCGATGTCCACGATGCGGAGAGAGCCGTCTGCAAGCTCGCGGTGCAGGGCAATGACCGAGACGATGGCCATGGTGTCGCTGTTGCGGACATAGGACTTGATGGCCTCGGTACTGCTGAGTTCAATGACCACATTGAGATCATCTACTCGGAGACCGTGCTGGTCGAGCGCCTTTTCGATAATCTCCCTGGTACCCGAGCCTTTCTCACGCAGGACCAGCGGGACTGAGCGAAGCCCGTCCACAGTGACCGAATCCACGGACGCATACCGGCCATGAGTTCCGGCCACCAGCACAAGCTCGTCAGCCATTAGATGTTCGTAGTGCAGCAGCGGACGGCGCGAGGCATTCTCCACGAAACCTATATCGACAGTCCCGTCCCGCAGCAACTGTTCCACATTCTCGCTGTTGCCCGAGAGCATGGAGACTTCAACTCCGCCGGAAATCTCCATAAACGAGGCCAGCACCGGCGGCAGCAGATACATGGCTATGGTCGTGCTGGCTCCTATCGACAGTCTGCCCCGCCCGGTCTGGGCCAGCAGTTCCATGTCGTATTCGAGCCGCTGATAGTCCGACAGCAGACGCTCGGCATGAGACAGCAGCAGCTCTCCGGCCTTGGTCAGGGACACACCCGAAGCACCGCGCACAAAGAGCGGCACTCCGAAACGCCCCTCCAGCTCGCCGATATGACGGCTCACGGCCGGCTGTGTTATATTCATCGCCGCCGCACATTTCGAGAAACTCAATGTTCTCGCTGCCGTAACAAAGACTCTTAGACGGAAATAATCCATACCAAGCTACATTGTACGATGAACCTCGTTGCCCTCCACATAGATGGCCGTAAAAGGACGGGCCGGGCAAAGATTCTCACAGGCCCCGCATCCGATACACCTCTCTGTATTGATAGCGGGAACCATCAGTTCCTTACCGTCATTACCTTCCTCCCGGCCGCCACGGTGACGGCGGTGTCCCTTCAGCGGTACCATCTGTATCGCACCGGCCGGACAATGACGGGCGCAGTTGCCGCACAACTGACCGTCCCTGACGGGGATACAGTTGTGCTTGACCCAGACCGCATAACCTATATGCGTAGCGGACTTCTCCGCCACATCTATCGGTCTGATAGCCCCTGCCGGGCAGACCTCCGAGCACTTGGTACACTCCGGACGGCAGTACCCTCTCTCGTAGGACATCTCCGGCTGCATCAGGCGCATCAGGTCGGTGGCCGGACGCAACACCCCGTTGGGGCAGACCGACACGCATAGCTGACAGCCGGTGCAATGCTGCACAAAATGTCTCAGGCTCACGGCTCCAGGAGGAACTATCGGAGTCCGGCGCTCAGGTATCACCTTGTCCTCTATCTTGGCAAGACCGCCGTCCACCTTTATCTCCTGAGCCTTGACAGTCACGGCTGCGGCGGTCATCAGCGAAGCCGTCAGGAATCCGCGGCGGGAAGCGTCCACTGCCTCTGCCTTATCAGCCTTGGGAGCAGCCTCAGCAGAGTGAGCCTCAGACGCTGCCTTTTTGGGATGCATATATGAGATTGCATCCTTAGGACAGTTGCCGAGGCAGTCCATGCAGGCCACGCAACGGCTGTAATCTATCTTATGATTCGCAATATCAATGCACGAGGCCTTGCAGTTGCGCTCGCATTTGCGGCAGCTGACGCACTTCTCGGTATCTATCACCGGCCTGAGCCACGAGAAACGGGACAGGAAGCCGAGCACCGTGCCCACGGGACATATCGTATTGCAATAAGTACGGCCGTTCCTCCATGCCAAGATAAATAGCAGAACGAATGTCACTACGGCTATAATGAAGGTAGGAAGGCTCCTGAGCCACACATCGGTCTCATAGAAAGCATAGCTGTCTGCACGCTCGGCCAGAAGAGCCAGCAGGTTGTTAATCCACCCGTACACCGGAGCGAAAAGGCTGGAGGCGATGCGCCCGTATGAGCTGTACGGTGCCAGAAGAGCGGCGAAAGAGCCGACTCCTGCTATCATGGCCGCTATGAACAGCACCAGCACTCCATATCTGAACCATGACTTGGCCGGAGAATACGAATATCGGTTCTTCTTCTGTTTCTTGCCCAGCCAGGCCATGATGTCCTGCATGACACCCAGCGGACAGATGACCGAGCAGTACACCCTCCCGAATATCAGGGTCAGCAGCACCAGTGCGATGATTACTCCCGCATTGAGCGCCATCACAGCCGGCAGGAACTGAATTTTTGCCATCCATCCCAGCCACGCATGAAGCGTCCCCGTGAAATCCAGAAAAAGCAGAGTGATACCGGTAAAGAATATCAGCGCAAGCGATATACGGATTTTTCTCAGCATAGTCATAAATTTTGCACAAAATTATGATAAATTTCTTTTTCAGGAAAAAGTTCCTATCTTGCCGCGCATTTTCACTTAGAGAACAATATGGCAGACGAGAAAATCATCTTTTCAATGAACGGTGTAGGCAAAGTCCTCCCGCACAACAACAAGGTAATACTCAAGGACATCTACCTCTCTTTCTTCTATGGGGCCAAAATCGGAATCATAGGTCTGAACGGCTCGGGAAAGTCCACCCTGATGAAGATTATCGCAGGTGTGGAGAAATCCTATCAGGGCGAGGTGGTATGGGCCCCGGGATATACCGTGGGATATCTGGAGCAGGAGCCTCAGATGGATCCCGACAAGACGGTGATAGAAGTGGTGAAGGAAGGAGTACAGGAAGTGGCCGACCTGCTGCGCGAATACGAGGAAATCAATATGAAATTCGTCGAGCCCATGTCGGACGACGAGATGAACAAGCTCATCGAGCGTCAGGGCGAGCTGACTGAGAAAATAGAGCACTGCGACGGATGGGAACTGGACTCCAAGCTCGAAAGGGCCATGGATGCCCTCCAGTGTCCTCCCCCGGACGCCAGGATAGCGAACCTCAGCGGAGGCGAGAGACGCCGTGTGGCCATGTGCCGCCTGCTGCTGCGCCAGCCCGACGTGCTGCTGCTCGACGAGCCCACCAACCACCTCGACACCGAGAGTATCCAGTGGCTCGAGGAGCATCTGCGTCAGTATAAGGGCACGGTCATAGCCGTCACCCACGACCGATACTTCTTAGACAATGTGGCCGGTTGGATCCTCGAGCTTGACCGCGGCGAGGGCATCCCCTGGAAAGGCAACTACTCTTCATGGCTGGAGCAGAAGAGCAAGCGCTTAGAGATGGAGGAAAAGCAGGAGAGCAAACGGCGCAAGACCCTGGAGCGCGAGCTGGAGTGGGTGCGCATGGCTCCCAAGGCCCGTCAGGCCAAGTCCAAGGCCCGCCTGGGTGCCTACGAGAAACTGGCCAGTCAGGACGGCAAGGCCAAGGAGGCTGCTCTCGAGATATACATTCCCAACGGCCCCCGTCTGGGCAACAAGGTCATTGAATTCAACGATGTGTCCAAAGCCTACGGTGACAAGCTTCTCTTCGAGCATCTGACATTCTCCCTGCCTCCCGCCGGCATCGTCGGAGTCATCGGTCCCAACGGAGCTGGCAAGACCACCCTCTTCCGTCTCATCATGGGCATCGAGCAGCCCGACAGCGGCTCGATAACCGTAGGCGAGACAGTCAAGCTCGCATATGTGGACCAGCAGCACAAGAGCATAGACCCCGACAAGACCGTCTACCAGACCATCTCGGAGAACTCCGAATTCATCCGTCTGGGCAACCGCGAGATCAACGCCAGAGCCTATGTCTCCAGATTCAACTTCTCGGGAGCCGATCAGGAAAAGCTCTGCGGCATCCTCTCCGGCGGTGAGCGCAACCGCCTCCACCTGGCTCTTACACTCAAGGACGAGGGCAACGTACTCCTGCTCGACGAGCCCACCAATGATGTGGATGTAAACACTATCCGGGCGTTGGAGGAAGGTATAGAGAACTTCGCCGGCTGCGCTGTGGTCATTTCCCACGACCGATGGTTCCTGGACCGCATCGCCACCCACATCCTGGCTTTCGAAGGCGACTCGCAGGTATATTTCTTCGAGGGCTCCTACTCAGAGTACGAGGAGAACCGCCGCAAGCGACTGGGCACCGACGAGCCCAAGAGGTTCAAGTACAAGAAACTGATGGAATAATTCACACCCTGAGAATCTCCAGGGCTTCAGAAAGCAACATCTGCTCCATCCGGGACAGCTTTCCGGCACCGAATCGTTTCAGGGACGCAGCATAAATATACAATATCGTCTGATCCGTTCCCATTAGAGAAGTCTCTTTCCAGACCTCTTTGGGAACGGGTTCAGATATATGGCCACGATTGCCGACATCTATCGTAAACAGGGACTCCCCACCCTCAAAATACGCGACAAAATATCCCGGATTCTTCGGAAAGAGCGGATATACCGGCAGACCGGCATAACTGGCCAAAAGAAAATACACGGAAGAAAGACCGACAGCTCCTCCCTTCCGCAGCGTCATGAGCCGCGTTATCCGCGATGTCTTCTCTTCTCCGTCACGGATATTGCCGTCAAGTGTGAAACCGAACTTGTCATACATGACATAGTTGAGCATCTCTATTTTCTCCACCGCCGTCATCGTATCCCGCAGACGGCAGGCCAGGGCATTGCCCATTTCCTCATATACGCCACGGAACGCCTCCGGCATAAGCTCCGGCTCCACTATCCGCGAGAGGTAATACATCCCGTCCGGCACATAGAAATGCTGCCCCTGATCCATCAAGGCAAGCAGTTCCCGGAATGCCAGAAGTGAGGACAGATCACGAATCCTCTGAGACACCAAGGAGTGTGCATTCCGGCTCACAACACTGTCGAGATTGAGGTAAAAATACTCCACGGCTCTCCAGCCTATTGCAAAGACTCTGTCTCGGACAACATCAAGCGTTGCCGGATCCTTGTCCTCCAACAGTATCAGCAGACTTCTCAGCTCTCCACTGCCGCTCAACTTTCTGCCAGTTTGTCCAGACATAACCTCACAAGCGCACCCATCAGGGACTTATAATCAGCATCGGCATTCTGAGCATATCTCTGGGCGATACCGAGACACACTGTAGCTCCATCATGCCCCAATTTGCGGGCCAGCGATGCAATAGCCGAGCCCTCCATCTCGAAATTCAGGATACGCATACCGTCATACCCGAATGACTCCAGCCGTTCCATAAGATCCGGCATGACTATGGGCAGCCGGACTACCCTGCACTGAGGGCCGTAGAAACCGGGAGCCGACACCGTCATACCCTGAACCGTACAGTCCGCGAACAAAGACGCCAGTCTGTCGGAAGCTCTGACGAAATACGGTACCGGCAGATATCGATTCCAGTCCACATGCTTGAGGAAGGCTTCCTCCATAGCCTTGTCCACTACCTGATCCCTGTCTCCGTACCAGTTCAGCAAACCGTCAAAGCCGACCGACACCTTTGAGAATATGTACGAGCCGATAGGGATATCCGGCTGGATGATACCGCAGGTGCCTATCCTCAGGACCATCAGTCTTCTTTTTTGCTCCCGTATCTCCCTCGTGGTGAAATCCACATTGGCAAGAGCATCAAGTTCGTTCATGACGATATCTATATTGTCACAACCGATACCTGTAGAAAGAACAGTAATACCAACACCTTTATATTTTCCGGTGATACTATGGAATTCACGCGAAGATGTCTCGCTCTCCACCTCGGAAAGATACGAGCCGACAAGGTCTACCCTGCCGGGATCTCCTACAAGAATGACCTTGTCAGCCAGATGCTCCGGACGGATATGCAGATGAAACACAGACCCGTCACTGTTGATTATCAATTCTGATGCGCCTATTTTTCTCATACTTTTTCTTGTAAATATACTCATTTCTCCACACTCGGCAAAAAAATCTCAATAGTTGTCAGAAACCTATCCTGCGTTTGCCTGACTGTCTCTCGCAAGAAGAAAGCCGCTCCTGGTCGCAGAACTCCCTCAACATCCCGGCCGTGACAGCACCGTAAAGCACCTCCGACACAGAGACCTTACGGGCTATGTTCTCTATCTGGCCGCCGCTCAGGTCGTAGTCTTCCGCCAAGGCCATAGCCGCCGCCTCATCCAGCGACGGCAGCATGGACTGCCAGATCCGGGCCCTGACCTCGGAAGACGGTCTCTCAAACTCTAACTTGTAGAGGAAACGCCGCTCGAACGCGCTGTCCATATTGCCGGTCAGGTTGGTAGTGGCGATCATGATTCCCTCCAAGGACTCCATCTCCTGCAGGATAATGTTCTGGAGGGCGTTCTCCATCTTGTCCACCCCGCCCTCGGCCCCCTGCTTGCGCTTATTAAGGATAGCGTCAGCCTCGTTGAAGAGCAATATAGGAGCGGGACCGTCCTGCCCGACCATGCTGCGGTAGCACTCGAACAATCCCTTGACATTCTTCTCGCTCTCCCCGACCCATTTGCTGCGGAGCTGAGAGACATCCACCTGAAATATGTCCCTGCCGGTAGCCTTCGCTATCTGGAGAGCCGTCTCAGTCTTGCCCGTACCGGGAGAGCCGTAGAACAGACAGGGGAACCCCTTGCGCATACCCTTCGCGGCCAGCCTGGCGCAGACCTTGTCAAAAGACTCGGGCATAAGCAGTCCGGTCAGTTCCTCTATCTGACGGGACACCGCTTTCGGATAATACATATGCTTGCCTGTGATCCTGTCGTGCCGGAGCAGATTCTTGTCCTTCCTAAGCCTGGCTGTAGAAGAGACCATGCCCCCGAGCAGCCCGTTCCTGGCCTTGTCCGTCAGGGTCACGCAGGTATTGTCCACCACCCCATCCTCCGTGCAGTGCTCTATAAGCCCCTGCATGAACAGGCTATTGCCGCCGTCCCGGAGCGTATTCTTCATATAGGACGCAAGATGCTTGTCCTTGAACACATTGCGGTAGTCGTACCAGGAGATGCTGTAGTCATCCTCATTGACAGCCCTGTGGCAGATAAACAGCAGCATCACCAGATCATCCTCGTCCAGACCGTACCCTCTGACAGAGCCGACAAAGTCCAGCTGAGGATTGTCATCGAATATCACCGACAGTTCCTGCTTGAAAGTCCCGTACTTTATCTCGTCATCCTCCAGACTCTCGAACATATCGTCCAGCACACCGAAGAAATAATCGACAGTAATGCCCTTAAGGCTCTTAGGCACATAGGGAATGTCCTCCTTCAGCGCGTCCACCACCTCAATAGGCACACGGTATGAACGATGGTCCTTAGAACTGCTGCACCTGATGTACTTTCTCTCCTCCAGCACATCGATATCCTTCATGTACTTAATGATACGCAGAGTACTGCAGCCGAAATAATCGGCGAAATCACTAACCCGTATCGAATTGTCCGCCGACGAGTTCATGAAGGCGGAGAGCAGCACGCTCTGCACCGGAGTCAGCGACAGTCTATGCGAGACTACCTTTATCCAAGCATCCGCATTCCGGAAGAACTCCTCGGTAAGGCCAGAGCCCCGCCCCGTCTCCATAATCCGCTCCATGGCATCCAATACCGTCATGATGCCGTTGTCATTGTCCTTTTCCATATTCATTACTTTTTTTTCACGATGCAAAAATATCCCGAGCATATGCAACACTACGGCACAAGTTTTTATTATTTTTGCAAAAAAATCAAAAGCCATGACAAAGGACATTCTTGACAAGTACATCTGGCTGGTGGACACCATTCACCAGGCCGGCCGCATCACCTTGGCCGAGATCAACGAAAAGTGGCACAGATCGCCTATCAGCGATGGGCGTGACATTCCGCTCAGGACATTCCACAACTGGAAGAACGCGATTCAGGACACATTCGACATCAACATCGAGTGCGACCGGCGCAGCGGATACCGCTACTACATAGAGCACCCGGAGGACATGACCAACGGGGCAATGCGCACCTGGCTGCTCAACACATTCACGGTTAACAATGTCATCAACGAGAGCCGCAGCCTGAGCAGGCGGATTCTTTTCGAGAATATACCTTCCGGGCAGAAATACCTGACCTCCATCATCGAGGCCATGCAGAAGAACCTGGAGGTCCGGCTGGTACACGAAAGCTACTGGCACGACGGCCCCTCCGCCTATACCGTGCAGCCGTGGTGCCTGAAGATATTCAACCAAAGATGGTATGTCTCCGGTTACTGCCACGAGAGAAACAATTTCCGAACATTCGCCCTCGACAGGATACAGGAGCTGACCGTACTGGACACCGTGTTCGAATACCCCAGGGACTTCAACGCCGAAGAATATTTCGCCGACTTTTTCGGCATTATCACCTCCTCGGAAATCGATAAGGAGACCATCCGCATCAAGGCCTACGGTCTGCAAATCAACTATCTGCGGTCACTGCCGCTGCATCACAGCCAGAAAGAGACCGAGAAAGACCCCGCCGGAGAATGGGCCGTCTTCGAATACCGCCTCCGCCCGGCCACCGACTTCGTCTTCGAGCTGCTCAAGCACGGAAGCCAGCTGGAAGTCCTCTCTCCGCTATGGCTGCGCGAGAGCATAGCCAGCGACATCCGGGAAATGGCCGCCCGGTATAAATAATTTTCCCTATATTTGACTAAGTATAATCAAATTTAAAGAACTATGCTTCAGAAAGGAGACAAAGCCCCGTACTTCGAGGGCACGGACCAGAACGGCAACATCATCCGCCTGAGTGATTTTGCAGGACGCAGACTCGTCCTCTACTTCTATCCCAAGGACAGCACCCCCGGCTGCACCGCAGAGGCCTGTGACCTCAGGGACAACTACGAAAGATTCCTCAGCCAGGGCTACGCTGTGGTGGGAGTCAGCAAGGACAGCGTGGCCTCGCACCGGAAATTCATAGAAAAATACTCCCTGCCCTTCCCCCTGATATCCGACCCTGACACGGTCATCCTGCAGGCCTACGAGGCCTGGGGCGAGAAGAA
>DXAT01000003.1 GCA_019116965.1 Candidatus Coprenecus pullistercoris | reverse complement strand
TCCGACAGGGGCCTGCCAGCAATAAACTGAAAATCGAAGACCCTCCAGAAGTTCCGGTCCACGAAACGGGTAAATGCCTTGCAGCTTATACCGGCGGCATCCCTCAATGTGAGCGGACCGTCCATAAAACTCATAGGAGCCGTTGCTGTCCAGCACTCCACTCCGGGCAGACTGTCCAGGAAACGCTTTCCGAACTCAGCCGACACTCCGAAGCCCAGCGTTCCCATATCTCCCTTATATAACAGATGGCTGACACTCAGCATCCTGTCCCGGTGCGTCTCCGGCACGGTATTGACCACCCTGGAAGAAAGCACCGTCAGGAAAGCCATCACCAGTGCGACCGACACGGCCGTTCCGATAATGAAAACCGCGCTGTACACCCGGTTCACCCGGAGGTTGTACCATGCCTGCTTGAAGTATAATCCTATCTTCATCATATAAAGTTTTATCGTTATTCATCTCTGAGGGCCTCGACGGGGGGAAGACGGAGCGCTCCGGCGGCTGGGATGAGGATGGCCGCGGTCACAGCCAGAAGCAGAATGCAAAGGACGATACCTTCCACTGCAAGGAAATGCGCCACCGGATCAAACAGCAGCGGGAAGTCGGCAGCGTTGAGAGGCATAACATTGTCCAGGGAATTACTCGGCGAGACAATATTTATCTTGCTTATAGTGATAATATTGACGGTTATAAGAATACCCAGTACCACTGCCGCCGCAAATATGACCCATACCTCTTTCATATAGTGCGTCAGGATGCGGACCGGAGAGCCGCCCATGGCCCGACGCACTCCTATTTCCCCGCGCCGTTCCTCCATACGGAGCCAACCGATTGATGCCACTGCCAGCAGAGCGTTTACTATCAGAAATATCCATACTATCTTCCAGATAAACAGTTTGTCCTGCATATCTATCCTGACCTTCGCATCCACTCTATCCTTGAAAGAATAGACCTCCTGCACACGGAAATTACCGAACCGCATGGTCTTTCTCCACTCCATGGAAGCCTTCTCAAGGAACTTGTCCCCGTCCACGCCCGGCCTGAGACGGAATGCATACATCCGGTCACCCCCTGTTTCTCCTACAATATCCGCTTCATTTGTTATCACATAAGGGATATTGTCCGTATAACCGCTGGCCTTGATATCGCCCACCACACCGACGATACGCCCTGACCTTATACCTTCAGTACCGGCCTCCCCTCCCATAGCGTCATTTATCGTCCTACCTACAGGATTCTGTCCGGGGAAAAGATATTCCGCCAAATCCTCAGAAATCAGTATACTGCCCGGAACATCCTCAAACTTACCGTTTTCAGGATATATAAGGTCATACCGGAACACATCAAAATCCTCTGATCCGCACTCTCGCTCAAAAATGGCCATACTGAGATAATTCACGCTGTCCAGTGGCAGAAGCGACGACACGCCCACGCCCATTCCGGGATGCCCCATACTCATCGGTGCTGCTGCCAGAACTTCCGGCATGGCGCGGAGAGCGTCTCCGAAACGGCGGAGATTCTCTTTCTGGTTCACCAGAGGAGCCTGCGACAGGCTGAACCCCTTTGCACCCGGCGTCAAGTCTTTCAGATACACACAATAAACGCCCTCAGTATCATAACCGGCAGGGATATTGTTGATCCTGTACGAGGATGTCCAGATCTCGTCAACGATGAACCATGATGCAGCGATAATGATGACAAGTTCGACAAACAGCCAGGCACTGCCTCTGCGGTAATACCACAATTGTCTGAATATCTGCTTCCACATAATCCGTTATTTTTTATCGTTCAACGATTCCGTGATGGGGCGCCGGATGACTTTGACTGCCGGAATTACGGCCGATATCATATTGAGCACTGCCAGGATTACCAGCAGGACGGCGTACAGCCCGATATTGAAGAAGTCCCGGAAGTCAAAGAAACCGGACTCAGGCACTCTGTAGACATAGATTCCGGACAATATGCTGCCGGGTACCAGTGCATTCATCTGACGGGAAAACAGCACTATCAGCAGCCATGCCAGCAGCAGTCCCGACAATCCGCCGATCAGCGTCATCAGCAGGTTCTCTCCGGCAATCTGCGCCAATATTGAACGGGCACCGGCCCCGAAAGCCTTGCGGGTACCGAACTCGGTCAGACGGGCCTCCATCCGGGAATTGACCATCCCCGAAAGATTAAGCAGAGGCACCAGCAGAATCAGCAGCACCACACCCGCACCCAACCAGGCAAATGCTGAAGAGGCGATATCACTCCCGGCAAAGATATACTGTCTTTGAGAGCTCATACCGCTGACCGTCATCTTCTCCACAGATTCATCGGAATTATTCATCCGCTCCACACGCTCTTCCACCATCCGCATCACCCCAGGCATATCCTTACGGTCACGGAGCAGAGCTACTATCTCTCCACCTCCCGCATAATAAAAAAATCCTTTGATTTTCGGAACCGGCGGCGCATTGACGGTAGAAGGCAACCATATCTCGGAAAATGCCAGAGTAGCGCTCATCGGCACATCCCTGACCACTCCGCACACAGTCAGCATATGACCGTCCCAGTACACTTTCTCCCCTACGGCATCCGACCTGCCGGCAAGAGTCCTGGCCAATGACTCACTGATTACGGCCTCAGGTGTATTGACATCCATTCCGTTTTCCGATATCGGTCTTCCATAGAGAAAGTCCAGATCAAATATCTTCCAGAAATTCAGGTCCACCAGCTTTGCATAGGCATATGTCAGCTCTTCATCCGTATTCTCCAGCGCGGCGAAAATATCATAATAAGTGCGGACTGCCGTCCAGCACTCCACCTCATGAATGTCTTCAAGGAAGTCCTGTCCGAATCTGTAATTTGGCTCCGCATAGAATATCATATTTTCATCTCCTCCCTCAAGTCCGTATACCACCATCGTCCTATCCCGGTGTCTCTCCGGAGCCGTATTGAGGACTCTGGAAGAAAGCACCGTCAGGAACGCCATGACCAGCGCCAGCGAAAGGGCCGTTCCGGCGATAAACACCGCGCTGTACACCCGGTTCACCCGGAGGTTGTACCACGCCTGCTTGAAGTATAGACCTAATTTCATATCGCGCTATATTATACCTTTTATATAATGGCCGGACAATCCCCGTGCCAGCATCATACCGCACTATTTATCAACACTTTGTCCTCAACAACATCCGTCCGTTTCCGTACAGGTGTCCGATATCGTACACCCATCTGCGAACACCTGAGCGCACCTACGGACAGCCACGATTGAAAATCTTGGGAATTTTATACTGAAAATCATAGGAATTTCTGTAGAAAACTTGCCGGAAAGTCCGGAATAGATTATTTTCGTGACATTATGATACTGATTGTTGACGATGATGATGCGATAAGGGCATCGCTTAGATTCATGCTGGGCAGGGCCGGACTGACGGCAGAGGCCGTACCGGGTCCGAAAGAGGCGGTAGAGACCGTGCGCCGTCAGGAGCCGGAGCTCATCCTGATGGACATGAACTACTCCCTGTCCACCACCGGCGAGGAGGGTCTGGAGCTTCTGCGGAAGGTGCGTATCCTCGCCCCGTCCACACCGGTCATACTCATGACGGCCTGGGGCAGCATTTCCTTAGCTGTGGAAGGCATGAGGCTGGGAGCATTTGACTTCATCACCAAGCCCTGGGACAATACGGCCCTGCTGGAACGCATAGGCACTGCCCTGCACCTGAACTCGGCGCAGGCGGAGCAGACCCCAGACACGGGCAGGGGATTCGAGCGGATTATCGGCCGCAGCCCCATGATGCGGGAAGTGCTGGACGCAGTGCTGAGGGTAGCCCCCACCGGAGCGTCCGTGCTCATCACCGGAGAAAGCGGCACGGGCAAGGAACTCATCGCCGAGGCCATCCACCTAAACTCTCCCAGGCAATCCGGCCCATTTGTCAAGGTCAATCTCGGAGGCCTGAGCTCCAGCCTCTTCGACAGCGAGATGTTCGGGCACAAGAAGGGGGCCTTCACCGATGCCTGGACAGACCGCAAGGGACGCTTTGAGCTGGCCGACAAGGGCACCATCTTCCTGGACGAGATCGGGGAGCTGGAACCGGTGTGCCAGGTCAAGCTGCTGCGGGTACTCCAGGACCGCACCTACGAGCCTCTCGGAGAGAGCCTGCCCCGCAGGACCGACGTGCGCGTGGTCTCGGCCACCAACCGCAGCCTGCCCGACATGGTGAGCCAGGGACATTTCCGCGAAGACCTCTACTACCGCCTCAACCTCATCCCCATCCACCTGCCCCCGCTAAGAGAGCGCAGGGAAGACATCCCCCTGCTGGTAAGGCATTTCGCCAAGGATGTGCCGTCCCGGGCGGAATTCTCCTCCGAAGCGGTGGAATACCTGAGCCGTCTGCCGTGGCCGGGCAATATCCGGGAACTGAAGAATGTGGTGGAAAGGGCCCTCATCATGGCTCCCGGCGGGACCATCGGCAAGGACGACATCGCCCGCTGCATGGGAGGTGCTCCGGAGCCGTCAGCCGCACGCTCCTCCGGCAGCCTCACTTTGGAAGAGCTGGAGAAAGAGCGCATCCGCAGGGCACTGTCCGACTGCAACGGCAATATGACCCGGGCAGCCGCCTCCTTAGGCATCACCAGGGCCTCTCTCTACCGCCGTCTGGAAAAATACAAAATAGAACTCTAACACGATGAGCGCACGGGGATATTTCAGGCTCATAGCCGCATTGATACTCGTACTGACAGTCGGAACGACCGTTCTCGTACTCGTGCTCGCACCTGAGAAGAAGGAATGGACCTGGCTTGTCATCCAGATCTGCGCCGTAGCCGTCATAATACTGCTGGCCATACTCTACCGGAAGACCGTCAAGCCGCTCGATATCCTCTCCGGCGGTATTGACCTGCTGAAAGAGCAGGACTTCTCCACCCGGCTCCGCCCCGTAGGACAGGCCGACGCGGACCGCATCATAGAACTGTTCAACCGGATGAGCCGCCAGCTCCACGAAGATGAGGTACGGGCCCAGGAGCAGAACCATTTTCTGGAACTGCTTATCGCCGCCTCCCCGATGGGCGTGCTCATCATGGACATAGACGGGAAACTGTCCTCGGCCAATCCGGCCATGTGCCGGTTCCTTGGCCTGAGCGACATCGGCAGATACAAAGGTCTCTCCCTGAACGAAAGCGGGCTGCCCCTGCTCCGGCTCATGGCCTCCGTGGAGCCTGACAGCGGCAGGATCCTCCAGACCGACCCGCTGCACATCTACCGCTGCACCCTATCGTCCTTCATGGACAGAGGATTTCCACATCCGTTCTACATGGTGGAGCCGCTGACCGAAGAGCTGTACGAGGCCGAGAAACGGGGCTACCGGAAAGTCATCCGCATCATCTCCCACGAGGTCAACAACACCATGGCCGGACTGACATCCGCCCTCGGAGCGATGCAGCAGAGCAGTGCGGACTCGGGCGATGAGGATACCGCCTCCATGCTCTCGATATTGCTCTCACGCATTGACCGCATGAGCCGCTTTATCACCGACTACGCCTCGATGGCCCGCATTCCCGACCCGGTGTGCCGGCCCGTGGACGCCAACTCATTCCTGCGCAGGACCGCACCCTTCCTCGAAAGCCTCAAGGGCCGGCGGCAGATTGCCGTAGTGCTGGACCTGGAAGATAACGCCGGAGAAGTCAGCATCGACCCGGTGCTGATGGAGCAGGTCCTCACCAACATCGTCAAGAACGCCGTCGAAGCCTTCCCTCCCGACACTCCCGACCTTTCCCGGAATCAGATTTCCATTGCCTCCAGGCCGGGCTACTGGTGCATATCCGACAACGGCCTGCCCATACCGGAAGAAGCCGCCCGCAACCTCTTCACCCCGTTCTTCTCCACCAAGCCCGACGGCAAGGGCATCGGCCTGGCTGTCATCCACGAGATACTCACCCGCTCCGGCATCCGCTTCAGCCTCGCCACCGGTCCCGACGGCCTCACCCGCTTCGAGCTCTTCTTCCGCTGAATCAGTCGGCGGGGAAGAGAGAGCGGATGACGGTGTCGCTGATGAAGAGCTTTGAGGGCGGGATGCGGATACGGCCGGCATCTTCGACAAGAGAGCCGGAGGAGACCAGACGGGCGACCGTCAGCGAATCGAGTTCAGGGACATCGGACAAAAGCAGGCCGGAAGCCTTGCGCAGGCCCAGCATGACTTTCTCGACCAGCACATCCTCATCGGTAAGAGTCTCGCTGCCGGAAGCCGCACAGGCATTTGACACATCGTCAGTCCGGTAAGGTGCGCTTCCGGAACAAGCTGAAGTCCCGACCGCAATTTCAGGGCCGGGAGACACCTCCGGCAGCCAACGGCGGATATACAGGTCCACATCGGGAGCATTCCAGCTTCGGCAGCGGTCTCCGTCAAACGAATGCGCTCCGGGACCGAGACCGATGTACGGCAAGCGTTCCCAGTAGCCGCTGTTGTGTACGGCCCGATGGCCCGGCAGGGCGAAATTGGACACCTCGTACTGTTCATAGCCGGCCTCGGCAAGCATCTGCTGAAGCAGCGCGTACTGTGCGGCGCATAACTCATCGGACGGCCCGCAGTACAGACCGGCCGAGGCTTTCTCCCCTAAGACGCTGCCTTCCTCGACGCCCATCTGATAAGCCGATATGTGCTCCGGACGCAGAAGCAGCATCTGCTCCAAGTCCTCACGCCACTGCCGCATCAGCAAATCATCAAATGTGGCCGGAGCACCCCAGGGTACCGGATCGTAACCGAAGATCAGGTCCAGCGATATATTGTCAAAGCCGGCCTCACGCAACATCCTGTAAGCATCACGGGCACCTGCGGCAGTATGTCTGCGGTTCATCCACCGGAGACTGACATCCGAGAACGACTGTACCCCCATGCTCACCCGGTTGACTCCCAGGCCGCGCAGTCCGAGGGCATATTGCGGAGTCACATCGTCAGGATTGACCTCCACTGTCAGCTCACTGAGCTCCCCAGCTTTCCCGCCAGCATTCCGTACCGCAGAGATTATCTCCGCCAGCCATTCCGCCGGGCACAGCGACGGTGTTCCTCCGCCGATGTAAAGTGTCGCAGGCTCCGCACACTGCATAAGAAAAGCCCTCCGCGCATCTATCTCACGCAGAAGGGCTTTCAAGTACTGTTCCATTTTCCCTCTCTCCCTTACCGAATAGAAGTCGCAGTAAGTACAGAACGACTTGCAGAAAGGGAAATGGATATAAATCATCTGGCATCCATTACTTCAACAACAGATCTCCGGTACCGAGCAGGCCTGACGCCGTATATGCCTCCACTGTATAGACACCTTTGACCAACTTCTGGTCTACGGCATAGTAAACGCATACTTCCACCTCATCACCCTGATAGTCCACCTCACGCGACTCGGTGTACACAAGCTGCTCGCCTCCTACCTCGAATATATTCTGAGGATTGGATGTCATCAATATACCATCCGGTCCCTTGATCCTGACATAAACCGTAACCGGACCTCTCGGAGCTATAGAGTTCTCCACTAAAGAAAGACATGTCCTCAACTTCTTGATACGGCTGCTGCGGTCAGTATCCTTATTTGAAGCATTTATACCGTACAAAGTCACTCCGCGGCCCTTAATCTCCGAACCCTGCTCCACGAGCTTGGCATACTCGTCCGTAGTCTTGCTCAGCTCCTCGTAGCGCTCCTTGGACTGACGGGCCTCCTGACGGGCCTGCTCGGCATCCTTGCGAAGCTCCATATTCAGGGTATTGAGCGAATCTATCTGGAAAATGTAATGCTTCATAATGGAGCGGAGTGTCCCGAGTTCCTTCTCATACTGCCTGATCTTGCTGCGGTTGGCGGCATCTGTCTGCTTTATACGCTCGAGTAGCTGGTCAACTTTCTCCCTCTCGCGGTCAAGCTGTACATTGAGGCTGTCGTTGTCGCTCGAGAGCACGGCATACTCATCCTGAAGGGCCATAAGCTCCTGAGTCAGGTTCTCCTTGTCAACGGTCAGATCGTCTATCATCTTCTGACGGTCGACCCATACATAGGCAAACACAGCCGCAAGCACAACGGCAATCACCGCCAGCACTATCACTACTATCCTGAGCCTGCTGCCATTGTCTCCACTTTTCTTATTGTCATTTCCACCGCCAGCGGCCTTACCGGTTACGGCTGTTCCTGCGGCATCCTTTTTGTCGATATCTTCCATGATAATTGATAAATTAACATTTATTGCCAAGCAAAAATAATACGATTTGCTATATTTGCGGCAAATTTTATTAAAAACAGTCACATTAATATGAATCCAAAGACAAAAAGAGTCGTACGCTCAGTCAAATATTTCTTCATCTTCGTCATCCTCGTAGCCGTCTTCGTGGGTATTATAGTCCTTCTGTTCCCCGAACAATACAGCGGAAGCCATGTTTTCGCGACAACTCCCGATGACACTGACGCCATTTTCAATTACGGTTCATGGTGGAAGATGCTGCTTATCTTCGTCATCATTGCCGCCATATACCCCGGACTTACCTTTGTCAAGAAAGAAGTGATGATAGAGGGAGATTTCGAGGAACACCGCGACAAGATACTCAAGCAGTTCGAGGATGCCGGCTATGAAAAGACGGACGAGGACCAGGAACAGATCACTTTCAGACTCCGGAACAAATTTACCCGGTTCATGAGAGCCTATGAGGATGCCGTCACCATCACCAAAGGAGAGGCACCCCTTATCCTGAGCGGCAACCGCAAGGACATTCTCCGCCTGGCCGGCCGTATAGAATATTCACTGCGCCAGGAAAGCGGCAGGACTCCAGACGATCCGTACGATTTCAACCATTCCGACAACAACACAGACAATCCTGCAGAACAAAACAAATAGCATCATGAAAGTAGTCCGCAAATTCGACAATGCGATATCGGCCAACATCTGTAAAGGTGTTCTGGAAGACAACGGCGTACCGGCCTTTGTTCTCGGCGAGAATCTGGTATGGTCCACCGGGGCTGTCAATACCGATCTTATTTCAATAGAAGTAGTGGTAGATGACGAGAATTACGACAAGGCTGTCAATATACTGAAATCAAAGCCTGTAGAATAGAACTTCCGCATACAGGAAATATACGGACCGCTCCGGAATTGCTCCGGTTGCGGTTTTTTTTTTGCAAATCCGCAATATTTGCATACTTTTGCAGTGTACTAATTAACTAATACACTAAAATCGCAAGGTTATGGAAAACAACAAGCCGATTGTAAAGATTGAGAACCTGAGATTCAGCTACAGGAGGCATCTGGTATTCGAAGATCTGTCCCTCGGGTTGGAAGCCGGCCGAATCTACGGTCTTCTCGGCGAGAACGGAGTGGGCAAGACCACCCTGCTGCGCATCATCTGCGGTCTGCTGAAAGCCAAGAGCGGTGACTGCACCGTGTTCGGCATCGAATCATCAAGCCGCAACCCCGAAATACTCAAGGACATCTACTATGTTCCTGAGATTTTCATCGCTCCGGCCATACCGGTAATCAGGTTCGCAGAAAGCAACTCGCTCCTCTATCCCGGCTATGATCCGGCACAGTTTGAAAGACTATGTAAAACATTCGATGTCAACACCGACTACCGTTTCGACAGGTTGTCACACGGACAGCAGAAGAAAGCCCTCATAGCATTCGCACTCTCCCTCAACACAAGGGTGCTGCTGATGGACGAACCCTCCAACGGCCTGGATATCCCGTCTAAAACCACCCTGCGCCGCGTCATCTCCGAATGCGCTACCGAAGAAAGGGTCATCGCCATATCCACACATCAGGTGCGCGATCTGGAGAATCTCATCGACCCTATCGTAATCCTCGACAGGGAAGGCATGATTCTCAACGCTTCAGTAGAAGAGATAAGCCGGAAACTGCTCTTCACGGTAAGTCCGGAGCCTGATCCTTCCGCCTACTGGTGCGAGAACAGCATAGCCGGCTACGCCCAAGTCATACCGAACAGGGACTCGGAAGCATCTAAAGTCAACATCGAGGCCCTGTTCAACGCAGTTCTTAAAAACAAAGAAACATTCAAAAAGCTATTCCGATCATGAACGCCATACTCAACATACACAGATTAGGTCTCCTCATACGCAAGGAACTGATTGAAAAATACAAGATACTGCTCATCTTTCTGGCCATAGCCGTTCTGATATATCTCATGGCCTGGAGTTTCTGCATAATACTCGGAATCGACTCATCTGCAGACACAAGGGCAATATGGACCGTCTCCCTGCTCAGTTTCTGCTGCTACCTGATTCCGTACATAGCTTACAAGAATGAGAACCGCAGAATCGAGGGAGTCTTCTACGGCATAGCTCCGGTTTCAGCCTTGGAGAAATTCATAAGCATGCTGGTACTCTGCATGCTGCTGTTCCCCGCTGTCGTCACAGTACTGATACTCTCCGTCGACTCGCTGCTGACCCTGCTGCCGTTGGAGCACGGATACAACGGGCAGATGTGGCCGCTGATATTCTCCTCCGAATCATTTATCAGCAGTATCATACACATCAACCTCGAGATATCGGCCGAGGAAGCCACTTACATAGAGCGGATCTTCGACAGCATCTCGCCTCTGAGTCTCACCCCCTACACAAACATGCTTCTGGGCCAGACACTGTTCATATTCCTCGCCACACTCTTCCGCCGACACAAAATAGGATTTACCCTCTTGACATACTGCGGAGTAAGTTTCCTTATATCCATAGCCGTCATAGTAACTGCTATTCTCCTGATCAACTCTATAGATAAAGCTGGCGGTATCACTGAGGAAATATTCCTGCGCTGGACAGCAGATGCCTTCAAGATAACCAGTCTTGTCGGCACATACATTGCGCCTGTCATTTTTCTGGCACTCTCTTATCTGAGAATCAAAAAGATACAATACTAAACCATGGAATTCAACCAGCACAAACCTATATACCTGCAGATAGCTGACACGATGTGCGAACGGATACTGACCGGGACCTGGCCCGAAGGCGGACGCATCCCGTCTGTAAGGGAGCTCGGTGTCTCCCTTGAGGTCAATCCCAATACTGCCGCACGCTCCTATGACGAGCTGTCTCAGGAAGGCATCATCCACAACAAGCGCGGTATCGGCTACTTTGTCAGCCCCGGAGCAAAGAAGATTATACGGGACAGGCAGCGCAACCTCTTTTTAACAGGAGAACTGAAAGAAATCTTCCGCAAGATGGATATTCTCGGCATCTCATTCGGAGAAATCGAAGGCCTGTACCGTAAATACATATCCGATAAAGGCCGGCAACTATGAAACGCATATTCACAATAACAGCGGTACTCCTTCTTATCCTATGCAGCCGTACGGCCGCAGGGCAACAGCACGCATTCAGGTCTGTCTCCGGGACAGTGGCTGACTCCGTCACCTCAGAGCCACTCGGATTCGCGACTGTCGCTCTGCTTACAGCTGACAGCGCATATATCAACGGTACCACCACTGACTCCACAGGACGGTTCACCGTCAACCGCATCCCGGAAGAAGACTGTATCCTCACCGTCTCCCTGATAGGATACAAAGATAAAAATATCGTCCTTCGGAAGCACACCCCCATGGACATCGGATCCGTCAGGCTCGCTCCCGACACTCAGATGTTGGACGCGGTAGTAGTATCCGCCCGCAGACCGGTCATAGAGCAGAAACTGGACAAGATAGTCATGAATGTGGCGGACGCCGTATCCACTGAAGGCAGCAACGGTTCCGACCTGCTGCGGAAGGCTCCCGGCGTGACAATCGACTTCGACGGCAATGTCAAGCTCAACGGCTCGACTGTGGCAGTATGGCTCGACGGCCGCCCGTCCAACCTCTCCGGCAAGGAGCTGGAAGTCCTGCTCAACTCCACTGACGGCACGACCATAGACAGGATAGAAATCATGGCCCACCCGTCATCCAAATACGACGCTGCCGGAGGAGGAGGCATCATCAACATCGTCACCAAGAAAAATTTCATGGAAGGGTTCAACGGCTCCGCCAATATAGGCTACGGCGGAATGTACTTCGACCGGTACAATCAGAGCGCTGACGGCTCGCTGAGCCTCAACTACCGTGGACGGAAAACCAACACCTTCCTGACATACAGCGCACGGTATGACGACATGACCGTCGACATAGACACAAAGTCTTTATACGGTGACGACTACTCCATGACCATGTCCGGCACATCAAACATGATCTATAAGGACCTCAGCCAGATGTTCAGGGTCGGAAACGACTGGTATATCGACGACAACAATGTTCTGGGCGCAATCGTAAACGGCACTTTCCGCAGCAGCGACATAGACACCTATGGCGACAATTTCACCGAGCATCTACTGAACGGGAGTCCGATAGGCCGGCTGGAAAGCGACATCGACAATTCAGACCGTTTCGACGGAGTGTCAGCCAATCTCAACTACACCCATACTTTCAACAAATCCATGGCTCAGGAACTGACAGTCAACGCCGACTATTCGTGGTACGGTACCTCAAACAAAAGTGCGCAGAGCGATATTCCGATTGAAATTGTCCCGCCTCTGCTGTCTCTCGACTCCAACATCTTCCGTCAGGATGCGGAACAGAGGATACAGATATGGTCCGCCAAAGCTGACTATCAGCAGATGTTCTGGGAGACCGGTATGCTGGAAGCCGGACTGAAATGGTCCAGGACAATCACCGACAACAATTCTCTGCGGGAGGACTTCTCAGGAGGACTATGGACGGAAAACTCCGGGCTTTCCAACACTTTTATCTACGATGAGCAGATAGCCGCCGCCTACATCTCGGCCGCCAAGAGCTTCGGCCCGAAATGGTCGGTGAAGATAGGCCTTAGGGGCGAGTACACATACGCCCTGGGGGACTGGAAAAGTGCAGGAGAGACAAGCGTCAAAAGTTATTTCAATCTTTTCCCCACCGCCTTTGTCAGCTACATGCCTACACAGAAATGGCGTCTGGCAGCCTCCTACACCCGCCGTATAAGCCGTCCCGGATACAGCCAGCTCAACCCGTTCCGGACATACATGTCCTCCAACGCCTATACGGAAGGCAACCCAGACCTGGATCCGCAGTTCTCAGACCAGGCATCCCTCACGGTAGGCTACGGCCAGCACCTCAATCTGAGCCTGACATACCAGCACAACTCCAACCTGATCATGCAGCGTCCTGAAGTCAATCCCGACAACGGAGAACAGCGGGTGGTCTGGGAGAATTTCGGCACTCAAGAACTGGCAGGAGCATCCTTTTCCATATCCGAGCTGCCTGTCACCAAGTGGCTTAACTTCTCCGCCAACTATTTTGCCGCATACAACGGCAACACCAGCGCTGACGGTGAATACAAAGACGGTTCCTTCATGCAGAGCTTCTACGCCGGCGTCAACTTCCTGCTGCCCAAGGAGTGGAAAATAGAAATCGGCGGCTTCGGTTCCGGAAACATGACCGTGGGCTACATGAATATATCACCGATGTACATGCTGTTCGGCGGCATAAAGAAGAACTTCTCGGACGGCCGCGGCACCATAGCCCTCAATGCCAGCGACCTGCTCAGGTCATTCATGACCAGCATCACCTCATATACCGGAGACGTTATGACTTACAGCGTCGATCAGAGAATGAACTTTCAGAAAGTAACCCTGTCCTTCAGCTGGAGGTTCGGCACCGCCTCAAATATACGCAGGCGAAATGTGGGCAATGTCGAGGAAAGCTCACGTGTGGGCGGTTCCACAGGAATAAGTACAGGAGGCATGATGTGATGGGAAGTCCGGATTTCAGATTCAGGCAGTTTACAGTGCGGCACGACCGGTGCGCCATGAAAGTGGGCACCGACGGTGTCCTGCTGGGCGCATGGGCAGGTCACGGCTCCCCCGGGACCATCCTGGATATAGGCACGGGCAGCGGACTCATCGCTCTGATGCTCGCTCAGAGATTTCCCGAAGCCCGCATCACGGCAATAGACTGCGATGCCGACGCAGCCGGACAGGCCCGGGACAATTTCCACGCCTCTCCCTGGAACGACAGACTGACGGCCGTGCATGAAAGCCTCCAGGAATTCAGCGCACACACCGCCGGCAGGACCGGCTTCGACCTGATTGTCTCCAACCCTCCGTTTTACGACAACACACTGACCAATCCGGACAGCCGCCGCTGCACCGCCAGACATACCGGCGGACTCCGGCACGACGAATTGCTGCCGCTATCCGCCGGCCTGCTCTCCGACTCAGGGGTTTTCAGTCTGATTATTCCCTCTGAGTCAGAGAAATCCATCCTTCGGCTGGCGGACAGATGCAGCCTTCACCCGCTCCGGATCACCAAAGTATATTCCAAGCCAGGCTCCAGAGTCCGCAGAGTTCTCGCCACTTTCGGCAAGAGCCCTGTCTCCGCTCCTGAAGAGGACATCCTTGTACTTATGGATGAGGACGGACACCGCAGCGCAGAGCACTCCGCTCTTACCGCCGGATTCTATCTTTAGACTGCATTTGGGAAAACGCCGCTTCGAGAGCAGCATAGAAATCTTCACCGAAGGCATCCGTCAGGGGCTTCTGCAGAAAACGGAAGACCGGGATGCCTTCCTTTTTGCCTTTTGCAAATGCGCAGGCGCAGATATTCCAACGGTGAAGGTTGAGGGCCGTCATGCCGTTGGACAGTCTGGAGACTCTGATCGGGTAGAGACGGCAGGATATTGGCTTGACGAAATCCGAACCGCCGCGGCACCAGGACCGTTCGATAGCACAGAACCAATTGCCCTCCGCATCACAGACGGCATATGCGCATTCCTCCCGTCCGGGAACTAAGGGAGTGACCATGTCGCCGTCCGAATCTATCTCGAAAAATCCCTTCTCCTCTATCACCTTCCTGCCCTCGGGGGACATCAGGGGCGAGAACTTGCCGTAGTTCTCCTCTATACGCTCCGGCTCGTCCTCCTCCATCGGAGCACCGCTGTCCCCGATGATACAGCAGGCTCCTCCGCACACAGCGTAATCACAGGCGAAATATTCCGTAAAAATCTCTGACGAAACTATTTTATCGTCTATTATTACCATTGTATCCATGTTCTTCCTTTTATTCCTCGGGAACTACTGACCTGATGGAAATCCTTCCGTCCTCCAGCACCCTGAGCAGTTCTTCCTCCACCTGATCGGCAGTAACAGCCTCCAATGCAGCCGTCCTGCCCGTATAGAAGTCCTTTCTTTTGATGTACCTGTCCCTCAATATACTTATCCAATAACCATAGTCCTCTGATTCCATAAACGAATCCTTCAGGCCCATGTTGCGTTTTATTCCGTCCACTTCCCCCTGACTGACGCCTCTGTCAGCCAGATCCATGATAATATCCGCGAAAAGTTCCTCAAGATTGCCGGGATCCTCATAAGTGCAGAAAGTGAACTCTATTACAAGTACCTCTTCCGGATATCTGTAGAATCTTCTGTCCGCATCGGCAAGGATTCCGTGAAGGGAAAGACGCCGTATGACCTCCCTTTCTATCACCTTGGCAGTAACGGCGGAGAGCATCCTCGCCGTAGTATTCATCTCCGACGGGAAAGTCAGACGGCAGGTATGGAGACGCCGGGGGAACACCATCCCGACCTCTTCCTCCACCACCTCGTCATACGACGGTATATAAAAGTTTCCCAAGGCATTGCGCACACCGCTGACACGGCGGCCAGGAAGACCGGACAGATTGTCATTGACGGATTTCAGCAGCTTTCCCTCGTCAAAGTCCCCTACGAAGATGAAGGCAAATTCCGCGGCATTGGAAAAAAGCGTATTGACAAAGGCAAGCGCAGCATCATAATCCAGATCCGATATCCGCAGCGCATCTTCCTGTCCGGCCGGTCCGGAAGCGCGCACATATCCGCTCCCTATTCCGGCCGAGACTTTCTCGGGCGAATTTGCCGCATAGGGAGCACATCCCTCCTCCATGCGCACAAACCGCTCAAAAGTAGCATAATCCGGACTTGAACCGTCAAAATATACTGACACGAGCTTCATGAAGTCATCCATTCTGTCCGATGGGAATTTCCCATAGATTCTCCTGTCTGCGACTGAGACACTGCGACCGACGGTAATCCTGTCCGCCACACAGAGTCTCTGAAGATCAAACATATTGAGTCCGCCGTTGACAGAGATTCTGGCGACATCATCGATATATCTGCGGAGCAGAGCCGCACTGTCTCCCGAGAGCGACACTCCGCCTCTGGCAACCGCCTCGAAATATACCCAACCGCGCTCTCTCTCCATCTTCCTGTAAGCAAGAACAGCACCGTTGGGCAGACGCATGGAGACCACGCCCGTGGACTGATTGACAAAACTTTTGCGGGTAAGCAGAGCACCCGGCACAGGCCGTCTTTCAACTACGGGAGACAGGGATTCTCCGACCGTGGGAGAAGGCCTGGCGGCAAAATACTCCAGTCCTCCGCTGTATTCCGGAGATGAGCATACCACTATCCTGCCCGCCGTATCAGACAGTACGGAAGACAGGAATCCGTATACCGTGGAACTGTCCACCACCTCGGAGGCCTCCCCGATATAGCTTCTGTAAAGCTCTATCCCTGCCATGACATATCCGTCAGTGAAATTGGAAGAGCAAAGGTCGATATAATAACCGTTGTCCAGGTAAGACCGCCTGTTATAAGTGTCATCAAGGGCAGCTATAAAGTCTCCGCTGCTCCGGCAGAATTCCGCTTCGGATACTCCATACAGCAACAGCCGTTCTATCTCATTGAGGATAAGCACATACGCATCAGTATAGTCTTCCGGAGCACACTCGACATAAAAACGGTATGCGTTCTTGTTGAGATACCTCGTCCGGTCCGCGCCCACTGAGACAGCGTAGAAGCCGGCATCCTCCAGAGCCGACTCGAGCCTACGCCTCATGATGTCCATCCCGACATCAGAGATGTAGTTGTATACAAAAGGTATGGCTGTATTCTTCAAGGAACTGTCCAGGTCTTCAGTCATAAAGCATACAGAGACCGCGGCACGGTCCGCCTCCTCATCCCGAAAATAGAACCAGTCTCCGCCGGCCGACCTCATGACCGGCCTGGAGAACTCCGGCATAGGAACGGCCGGTCTGGGCACCACCTGAAACAAGGCCCGTATTTTCGATTCCACTGCTTTCGGATCCACATCTCCGGCTATGACTACGGCCTGCATGTCCGGCCGGCAGCGCAAACGGTAAAATGCCGCAACATCCTCTGTCGAATAACCGTCTATCCGCCTGACGAACTCCTCCGGAGCAAGGGGTGCGAAAACAGTACCTGCATAGTAATACCTTGCCAGACTGTCCTCTATCCTGTTCTCCAAAGTCTGAGTGGAGGCATACACATTCTTCAGGAAATTCTTTCCGCGCTCCACAGAGCGGTCGCTCACCAGCAGGGCCGATGACATATTGTACATGGCGAGAAGCATGGAATCCACCATAGAGTCATTCTTCTTCACCGGCACATTATTGAATGTATACGATGTATAATAATCCCCGGCTTTTATCACCAGGCCGTCCTTACGGCTGAGTCCCATGTTGTCCACGAATGAGAATATCGAACCGTCCGGGAAATTGGCCGTCTCTGTCAGCGCCATACACTCCATCAGCCTGGTCATGCCCATGGTGGACGAGTCTTCCATGGCCATTCCTCCTTTTTGAACAAAGGAAAAATCGGCATAACCGTCCACTGTATGATTCTCCACTATATAGTAAGACAAGCCGTTAGGCAAGGCTCCCTTGATGATGCGCGCATCATCCTCCAGCATGCCCACCATCTGCGGGAACACCGGCAACGACATCGTCAACAGCAGAACGGTCAGTAAAAAAATACGTTTCATAAAACAAATATATAAAAATAAACAGTATATTTGTAAGTTCAATATCTAATCTACAGACAACAGACATGAGAAAAATTTTCACATTCCTTACTATCGCGGTGCTCTCTTCAATATCGCTTTTCGCTCAGGATATGGAGTCCGCCACAGCAATGTACAACGAAGGTGCCACAGCACTCAACTCCGGTGACAAGGACCATGCCCTGAAATGTTTCGAAGAAGCCCTCTCACAGGCCGCCATCATAGGCCCCGAGGCTGACGAGCTCGCCAACAACTGCAAGAGAAACATTCCTTTCCTCATCAACTCCATCGGAAAGGAGCTTGCCTCCGAAGGCAATATCGACTCAGCTATCGTTGTCCTCAATACTGCCATCGAGAAAGCCTACGAGTACGGACAGGATGATATAGCATTCGAGGCCGAGGATCTCATTCCCCAGCTGTACATGCAGCAGGGCAATCTCTACCTCAATCAGAAAGCTTTCGACAAGGCATACGAGTATTACAAGAACTATGTGGGACTCAAGCCCAATGACGGTATCGGATACCTTCGTATGGGCCAGACCGCAAGACGGCTTGGAGATATCGAAGGCGCACTGGACGCCCTCAAGAAGGCATCCGAGTACGGACAGGCAAAGAATGCCGACAAGGAGATAGCCACTCTCTATCTCTCCATGGCCAACGAGCAGCTCAAAGCCAAGGATTTCAGCGCTGCCCTTGAGTCCGCACAGCAATCCCTGGCCGTACTGCCCACACCCACCGCCATGCAGATAGCCGGTACAGCCGCTCTTCAGATAAAGAACTACTCCGCAGCCATCGAGAACTTCGAGGGATTCATCGCCGCCTCTCCCAATGCAAGGAACATCGACCAGATCAGATACCAGCTCGCTACCGCATACGAGGCCGCAGGCGACAAGACCAGTGCCTGTGTCAACTACAAGGCCATCCTGAACAACCCTCAGTTCGCCGAGTATGCCAAGCATAAAGTGAATGTAGAACTCAAATGCCAGTAGCATTAGAGCTTCTTGCTCCAGCCAAGAATAAAGACATCGGCATCGCGGCAATAGACTGCGGTGCCGATGCCGTATATATCGCCGGTCCGGCTTTCGGAGCCAGAGAGGCTGCGGGCAACAGCATAGATGACATCGCCGGGCTGACCGAATATGCACATAAGTTCGGAGTAAAGGTATTCCTGACCCTCAACACGCTTATCTACGAGCACGAGCTGGAAGCTGCCCGGAAAACTGTTTTCCAAGCCGCAGAGGCCGGCTGTGACGCCCTCATCGTTCAGGACTTGGGCCTGCTTAGGATGAGTATTCCCCCGATAGAACTGCACGCCTCCACCCAGTGCAACATCCGCACAGTGGAACAGGCCCGCTGGCTGGCCTCATTGGGATTCAAGAGACTGGTGCTTGCCCGTGAACTGAGCCTGGAGCAGATAAGGGAAATAGCCGGGGCCGTACCTGAATGCGGCATAGAATGTTTCGTTCACGGGGCACTGTGCGTATCATACAGCGGCCAGTGCTACCTGAGCCAGTATCTGACGGGCCGCAGCGCCAACAGAGGCTGCTGCATCCAGGCCTGCCGCTCCCGTTACGACCTGACCGACACTGACGGACATGTACTCCTGAAAGACAAAGCCATACTCTCACTGAAAGACCTTTCGCTACAGGATAGGATCAAAGGCCTGATAGAGGCCGGTGCCACATCTTTCAAAATAGAGGGGCGTCTGAAAAACATATCGTATGTGCGCAACATTGTCCGCTCCTACAGCGACATATTAGACGATATAATCGGCAACGGAGACGGACGGTATGTCCGCAGCTCCTGGGGCACTCCGTCCGGTGGGTTCACGCCTCACCCAGAAGCCACATTCAACCGCGGCTACACCCGTTACTTCATTGACGGACAACGCGGACAATGGTGTTCAGGAGACTATGCAAAAGGCATGGGAGAGCCCGTAGGCAAAGTCAGCAAAAGACTCTCGGCCTATTCCTTCGAGCTGATTCCTCGGCCGGGACTGAGCACTCCCCTGTCCAACGGAGACGGACTCTGCCTGATCACCCGGGGAGGAGAGACTGTAGGCATGAGAGCCGACACAATACACGGCAACACCGTCACATGCAGTCAGGCAGCAGACATAAGAACCGGAGCGACAATATACCGAAATTTCAACCGAGGATTTGAAAAGACACTCGAAAGCAATCCTCCTGTCCGCCTTATACCTGCTACAGTAAGGCTGAGAAAATCCGGAGAGAACCGATACACATTGACCGCCACGGCTTCGGGAAGCGGAGTCACGGCATCCCTGGACTTCGAGGCAGAACCTGCCCTCAACCGGGATAAAGCCTCATCGGGTCTGCAGGCCTCGCTGTCCAAACGCAGCGGCATATTCTCGTTTTCCCTGACCGGCATGCCCTCTGACCACCAACTGCCCTTCCTGCCGGCCTCGACCGCCAATGCCCTTCGCCGCGAGCTTGCCAGGCAACTGGAACCATCTCCCGTCCCACCGGACATGACCCCGACCGTACCGTTTGACCTCATCGACCGAAGCCGGATTGTCCCGCCCGCGCAAAGACATCAGCTCAACTGTGCCAATTCCCTGTCCCGCAGCATCTACAGGGCTGCAGGCTTCGAGCCGGGCACGGCATTTGAACTGGACCTGTCAATCCAGGTGGAACTCATGCGCTGCAAATACTGCATCCGCTACGAGACCGGACGCTGCCCCAGGACCAACCATAAGGAAAAAGCCACTCCGCTCTATCTAATCAACAACGGCCGCCGGCTTAAAGCCATCTTCGACTGCGCGCATTGCGAAATGGTTATACTTCCGGATAGTGATACCGACCCTGGCTCTGGGTAATACCGTCCCAATCGATGGCACGTACAGGGCATAGGAGCGAAGCGACATAGCCCTCTCCTCGGAGAGGGTTGGGTGTGGGTCCTCATGCATCAACCGGTGCCGTTACAGACCCGGATAGTGATACCGACCCTGGCTCTGGGTAATACCGTCCCAATCGATGGCACGTACAGGGCACCGGTTGATGCACGCAGTACACTGCACGCATCCGCGTCCCCATACAGGACGGCCACCGGACATGGTGACGGTACCGGTCGGACAGACGCGTTCACACAGACCGCATCCGATACAGGCGTCACTGACATGAAACTTCGTACGGCTGCCCGGTCCGGCCATGAAACGCCGGAAAAGCGGATTCACGATACGGCTTTTCATCCACGGCTGCGTACCGGTCACATAATGCCTATGGGCACAAGACCCTGCTGCGCTGCCGGCGGATATGGCTTCTGCTATCCCGTCTACCTGAGCAGGAGCAGCCTCTAACTTTGCATCCCGGAGCTCGTCGGAATCCACTCCGAATCCCTTCATCAGGATATAGTTGTTGGGCATCTGAACGGACCAACAGGCCGTAAGCGGAAGTCCTCTGCGCCCGAGAGCCTCACCGATCATCCTGTCTGTCAAGCCACAGGTATCACCGCATGTACATACTGCATATACTTTCTGTCCGACATAGTCCTTGACTTCAAGCCGTCTCACAAAACGCAGCATCATCACGGCCGGTCCCCATGAGTGCACCGGGAAAACCAGCACAAGCGGTTCCTCACACCCCAAAGCGTAACAGCACAGGCCATCCGGGCCGATACGCCGGAGCTCGTCCGCTACGGATACTGGTTCCGCATGACCGAGTGCCTTCGAAAGTCTTTTCGCCACCCACAGGGAATTACCAGTACCGGAAAAATAGAATATCATATCTTAGTATTATACAGAACAAAGAGATTATTGACCAGATTGCAGAAAACCATCTTCGCATTGACATTGGCTTCCACTGCAGCCCGGGCATTCTCGAAAGCCTTGAATGCCTTTTCATAAAAACCTGACGGCAACAACTTGGAGTACCTGTCAACAATTTCCGTTTCCCGAGGAAGAACATCGGCAATGGATGTCAAGCCGCGCGCTGACAGCATCGCCTTACGCAGGAAATCCTCCGCATAGCGGCAAAACTCCTTCTGCCGTTCCCGGCCAAGGGCAAGCACTGCGTCATTGCTCTCAAGCAGGGCAGGAAGATCAGCTCCAAGCACATTGTCCATGATGCCTGTCAGTACGGGCAGATATGTTCCGGCCGCCGAACCCTCACCAAGCATGGCAAGAGCCAGTCCGGGGCTGCCTCCGCTGATACGCGAATATGCAAGAGCCTCCTTGGCGGGAATCCCTCTTTTCGACTCCAGCATGGGCACAAGTTCATCCTGAGGCACCGGATAGAGCCTTATTATCTGAGAGCGGGAGCGTATCGTGGATATTACCCGCTCCGGAGCGTGCGTTATGAAGATGAAATAAGTGTCCGGCATGGGTTCCTCCACGATCTTGAGCAGACGGTTGGAAGCCTCGGCATTCATACGCTCCGGCAGCCATACCACCATGTATTTATTGCCGCCCTCGTAAGACTTCAGGCTCAGTGCATCCAGTATCTCCTTGGCCTCCGCGACGCTGATGACACCTACTTTATCCGCTATACCTGTCGCAGTGTACAGATCCGCTTCGGTAAAATACGGATTATCGGCATAGAGCTGCCTCCATTCCTGCAGAAAAGAGGCACTGAGAGGCTTTGAGCCGGTGCCGGACTTCGATGAGACATTGACCGGAAATGCGAAATGAAGGTCCGGATGCACCATCCCGGAAACCTTCCTGCAGCACGGACACTTCCCGCAAGAATCTTCTCCCAGCGTCCTGTCACGGCACATCATATACTGTATAAGAGCCATTGCGAGTGGGAGCGCGCCATAGCCGTCACGCTCTACCAACATGAGCGAATGACCTGTACGCCCGCTGTCCACCATATTGATCAGACGGGATTTCAGTTCTCCGTTACCTAATACTTCCTTAAATCGCATATCAAATTCAAAGATAATTAATATCTTTGTAGTTTATGGACAAAATGGAAGAAAAAAACATGATATACGACTGTTCCCGCGGATGCACCACCACAAGAACGGACTCCGGGGAGCTTATATGCACTTACAGCCCCGGATGCTGCAAGCTGAGTGACTTCAACTGGTTCCCAGGCATAACCGACCCTAAATTCAGCAGCTACTACGAAGTGCGTTTCAAGAACACGAGAAAAGGTTTCTTCGAGAATACTTCGCACCAGCTGCTCAAAATAGGCGACCTGGTGGTTGTGGAAGCCGCCACCGGCCATGATCTTGGCATCATAACCCTCAGCGGCCCCGCGGTAGGACGCCAGATGCTGCGCAACCGGTTTGATATGGAGACCAAGGAGATACGCAAGATTTACCGCAAGGCCCGTCCTTTGGACTTAGAGAAATGGCAGGAAGCCATAGCAAGGGAAAACAGCACCATGATAAGGGCACGCCAGATAGCCGCTGACCTTAAGCTTGACATGAAGATAGGAGATGTGGAGTTTCAGGGCGACGGTACCAAGGCCATCTTCTATTATATCGCCGATGAGAGGGTGGATTTCCGCCAGCTGATCAAGGTCTTCGCCGAGGAGTTCCGCATCAGGATAGAGATGAAACAGATCGGAGCAAGACAGGAGGCCGGACTGATAGGCGGCATAGGAGTGTGCGGACGCTCGCTTTGCTGCTCCAAGTACATAACCAACTTCCAGTCCATCTCCACCCAGGCGGCACGGTGCCAGGATCTTTCACTCAATCCTCAGAAATTGGCCGGCCAGTGCGGCAAGCTCAAATGCTGCATCAACTACGAGGTCCCCGTATATGTGGACGCCCACAACAGCATACCCCAGATCAATGCACCGCTCGAACTCATGGACGGACTGGCGTACCTTGTTAAAGTGGATGTGCTAAAAGGCTTGATGTGGTTCTCCTATGAGGAGGGAAACATGTCCAACATGATACCTCTGAGCACGGACGAAGTCCGCAGAATCAAAGCCGCCAACCAGAAAGGGACAAAGCCGGCGACACTGCTTAAGGACAAAGGCGAAAGCACTCCGATGGACTTCGTATCATCGATAGGTGATGACAGCATCGACCGCTTCGACAAGAAAAAGAAGAAGAAAAAGAAGAAAAAGCCGGTAAAGCAAGGAGGGCCTGCCAAGGGGAAAAGCAACGACAAGGTCAAAGAGCAGCAATGAAAGCAGGAATCATCGCTGTCTGCTGCTGTCTCCTGATGCTGTCCTGTTCCGACGGCGGAAGCAGTTTCGCCGTTCTGTCCGATGACAGCACCTCAGCCTCTTTTGTCCTTGATATGAGCGATTCATCCAAGATATACTATATCGACATCGTATCCCGTTTCGACAAGGGACACTCGCCGGAACATGTAACATTCAGCATAGGACTTGTATCACCTTCAGGACGGTCCGCCGCCGAGAGCATCACACTGCCGTGCGGATACAGGTCTGTAAAAAGCCATCTCGACAGCCATCCGGAGGACAACCGGATCAGACTGGCCGGTTCTCCAGGCTATTACGACATAGCATGGAGATACCGAGACAATATCAGTCCGTCGGAAAAGGGCCTGTGGAAGCTGAGCCTGACCGTTCCGGATACGACAGAAGGACTCATAGGCATAGGAATAGACATTCACACCATACCCGTTGCGGGTAGATAAAACATTGAGCATGGGAAAAGACAAGATACGCAAATTCAGGGAAAACGAGACCTTCAGATGCCTGATACAGCCTAAGATGGACGAGGTACTGGGCAAAGAGCACCCGCTGAAGGGAAACTGGGACAAGGAAGTCTTCCACAACGGCAATCCGATAGTACTGGAACTGGGCTGCGGCAAGGGAGAATACACGGTTGCCCTTGCTGAACGGTTCCCGGACAAGAACTACATCGGTGTTGACATCAAGGGAGCAAGGCTCTGGAAAGGCGCTAAATACGCCCACGAACACAACATGCCCAATGTAGCGTTTCTCCGTACACGGATAGATTTCATAGACTCGCTTTTCGGTCCGGACGAAGTGTCGGAGATATGGCTTACATTCTCGGATCCCCAGCCCAAGAAGCCCAACAAGAGGCTTTCCAGCCCTATATTCCTGGAACGCTACTCGAAGTTTCTGAAAAAGGACGGGCTGATGCACCTTAAGACCGACAGCCAACTGCTGCACGAATCCACTCTCGAAGTCATAAAGGAAGGCGGCCACATCCTGCTGGAAGCCGACAATGATATCTACGGTTCCGGACTGGCCGAGAGAGAACCGCTTCTCTCAATAAAGACTTTCTATGAGCAGATGTTTCTTGCAGAAGGAAAGCCCATCACCTATATCAGGTGGAGACTATAGACCTGCGACATAGTCCGTCACAGATTTCATGGCATCCCTGTAAACAGAAGGCTCAAGGACCTCGAGATATCCGGATGCCTTGTCCGTATATTGTCTGAGCTTTGCCTTGGCGGACTCGATGCCACCGTTGTCCAGAACAAACTCCCGTATTTCCTCTGCCACTTTTCTGTCCTCGGCAATACGGGACGGATCCGCTGTGATGTCTGCCATCCTCCTGCGGATATATTCTTCCATGGAAGGATTTCGGTGCATGGCGCAGAGCAGAGGCATCGTAATCTTCCGCTCCATGATATCGCAGTCGCTGTCCTTGCCCGTATCGGATGAGGGACGGTAATCCAGTATGTCATCCCTTATCTGGAAAGCACACCCGAGATGCCAGGCAAACTGCCCCATGGCCTCAACAACCTTATCAGAGGCTCCGGATACGATAGCCGGTCCCTTGACAGATGCAACGAAAAGCGAGGCTGTCTTACGGCTGATTACTTCAATATAGTCTTCCTCGACAGCCGCAAGGGTGTCAGCCAGCTCCATCTGGAGAATCTCTCCCTCAGCAAGAAGTTCGATAGCCTTGGAGTACAGACCGAGGACACTGTACGGGCAGTCGTACGATATAAGCACATGGATAGCTTTTGTCAGCCAGTAGTCTCCGACCAGAATGGAGACGCCCGGCGAGAACAGTCTGTTGACCGTGAGCTTTCCCCTGCGCATGTCACTGCCGTCCACCACATCGTCGTGGAGAAGAGTCGCATTGTGTATCAGTTCCGAGACCGCTGCGCAGGCGACAGCCTTCAGATTAACGGAACCGCCGCACGCCTTCGCGGTCACGAGGGCGAGCAGCGGTCTTAGTCTCTTTCCGGAAGTACCAAGGACATAGCTATTTATCCTGTTAAGAAGAACGCTTCTTGACTCCAGCTCCTTTGAAAGCAAAGTCTCAAAGCCGGTCCATTCTGTGCCTATGATATTCCTGATATCTTCCGTAAATGTCATCTGTTAAAAGAAGTAAGCTATGGAGAGCTCTCCTCCGTTGAATTTCTTGTTTTTGGTCTTGACTATGTCACCTACGGCTCCGGCAAGTGTTCCATCCCCTTCCTTGAAGGTAGGATTGAGGTCCCAGTTCCACTTGAACGATATCTGGAAGTTCCAGATATAAATACCCGCGCCGACTCCTATACCGTACTGAAAACGATTCAGATAGTCATTGACGCTCTCGCTGTCGAAATCGACATCGAGGATGCTGCCGCTACCGAAAAGCACGGCTCCGACATAGGGAGATACCACTACATACGGCTTGATGAAATCGTCAAAGATTCCGACTCCCCACTGAAGATTTACAGGCACTCTTATCGAACCTGACCTGAACACGCTGGAAGTACGCACATCCACCAGCTCGCCGACCTTTATCTCATAAGAACTGGAACGCTGTCCGGACTGAACATAGAGAATCTCCGGGTTGAGCTCGAAGCCGAGAGGAAGATTGAAATTGAAGGCCAATCCGGCATTGAATCCGGTATAGGTCTTCAGGAAATCCGGCTGTCCGAAATCCTTCAGCCCCGACATGTTGGTGAAATTGAGACCTGCCTTCACTCCGATATTGAAGACACCGTCTCTCGCATGACCGGCTACTGACACCGTCATCATCGCCAGGGCCAGCGCCGTAATGGTAAAAATCTTTTTCATAACTTTACTTTTTAAGGTTATTTCTTATCCACTTCCTCCATCTTCTTGACGATGGCCGCCTTCGTGGTTGAGCCTACCAGCTTGTCCTGAATCTGGCCGTTCTTGAAGAAGAGAAGCGTGGGGATGTTGCGGATACCGAACTTCATGGGAACATCAGTCGAATCATCCACATTGCATTTGGCGATAAACCATTTGCCCTCATACTCTCCGGAGAGTTCCTCCACGATGGGTGAGATCATGCGGCAAGGACCGCACCAGGGTGCCCAGAAATCCAGAAGTACGGGAATCTGGGAATTTACTACAAGCTCTTCGAAATTGGAATCGTTAATTTCTACCATAATCGTAAATTTTAATATTGTTTGTTAATTCATTGCCTTAGAAGAAAAATACCAGATTGACCTCAAGGCCTCTGAAATTGCCTCTGCGCACACTCCTGAGAAGGTCAGAATCAGAGACATTTTTCACCAACCCGCCTATGTTCCAGTTGTATTTGACCTGAAGCTGGAGCTTCCAGAAATCCACTCCGCCACCGATGCCGATACCGTACTCGAAACGGTTGAGCTGGTTCCACGCCACACTGCCGGGCTGCTTGTACACCGCATAACCGATATACGGAGACACCATGATGTAAGGCCTGAAAAGCACGAGATCCAGACCGGCCTGGACATTGACGGGAAGCTCTATGAAATCCGTTCTGAAATACACATTGTCCTGACCGCGGAATATGGCGCCTTTCGACACATAGTTCAGTTCCGGCTGAATGGTCATGCCCCTGACCGGCATATCGAAACTGAATGCCACTCCGGCAGCGAAGCCAGTGTAATTGCTCACCGACTCAGAAATGTAGCCGAGCTCGAAACGGTTTACGGATATAAAATCAATACCTCCCTTCACGCCCACTTTGAAAAAGGACGATGCGTATGACTTGTCCTTACTGTCCCTGCCCTGCGCGGACAATGCCGTCGCACTGCCTGACAATGCCAGCAGGAGCAGAATCGCGGATAGTATTTCAGCGTAACGTTTCATGCTGCGAAGATACTAAAATTATCTGTGATTATGAATCAAATTGGCCAGACCTCCCTCCGCCGTCTCCTTGTACAGGCTCGGCAGATCATGACCTGTCTGCTTCATCGCTTCTATTACTGTATCAAACGGCACAATGTGACTTCCGTCCGACATCAACGCATACTGCGCGGCATCCATGGCTCTTGCCGCAGCTATCGCATTGCGCTCTATGCAAGGTATCTGTACCAGGCCGCACACCGGGTCGCAGGTCAGGCCAAGACAGTGCTCCATACCCATCGAGGCGGCACACTCAATCTGCGGCGGAGTACCGCCCAAAAGTCTCGTAGCAGCGGCACAAGCCATCGCACAGGCAGTCCCGACCTCTCCCTGGCAGCCCACCTCGGCACCTGATATGGAAGCATTCTCCTTGATAAGCGCTCCGATCAGACCGGCCGTGGCCATGGCGTTGACTATTTTCTTCTCGGTAACGCCATAAGAGGTATGGAAAAGATAAAGCACCGCCGGCAGCACTCCGCAGGAGCCGCATGTAGGAGCCGTCACTATGGTACCGCCGGCAGCATTCTCCTCCGACACAGCCAGCGCATACGCAAACAGAAGACCGCGCCTCTGCATGGAACTGTTGTAGCTCCTGGCATGCTGATAATAGGAATAAGCCTTGCGGCGGACATTGAGTCCCCCCGGCAGCACTCCCTCATGCTCCAGTCCACGGGCTATGGAGTCCTTCATGACCTCCCAGCGCTCCGTCAGATAATCCCAGATATCCGGATCCTCATACATCGCCACATATTCCCAAAAGTAGGAATTGTTGTCATTGCACCAGCCGAGAATGTCCTTCATCTTGCTAAACGGATACACATCCCTGCATTCCTCCCGTTTTCCCGTCTCGCTTATATCTCCGCCGCCGACACTGAAGTAAGTCTTCTCGCAAAGCAGGTCTCCATCGGCATCGAATCCCTTGAAATTCATACCATTGGGATGCTGAGGCAGAAACTCCTTCGGCTTCCAGACAATCTGAATCCGGCACTTTCCCTCGTCGGACAAAGCCTCCGCCAATGCCACATCAGTAAGGTGCCCCTTCCCTGTCGCAGCCAGACTTCCGTACAGGGTAACAACAAACGAAGATGCCCCCGGGCACAAGCCCTTGAACATCTCCGCCGCTTTCTTAGGGCCCATCGTATGACTGCTCGACGGCCCCTTGCCTATCTTGTATATCTCCTTAATGCTCTCCATCGCAGTATGCACAGTAACTCAAATGAAGGCACAAATATATACAAAATCAAAATTTGTATTTAAAAAATCAGACGGTCTGCTCGATATCCCAGACGAAGGCCCGCACGCCCACCTCGCGGTTACGGTTATCCAGCTTACGGACAGTCTGAAGGAGCTCGTCCACCCTGTCATCCTCCACCACGGTCATCATGGCGGAGTTCATCTCAGGCCAGGTATGCGTGCCCCGGCGCGGCTCTCCGTCCCGGCTGCCGCGGCCCTGCACCTGCTCGAAAAAAGTAAATCCACGGATACCCAGCTCGTCCAGCATATACTCCACCCTCTCGGTATTGGCCTGGTTATATACGATAAAAACACATTTCATACTTCGATCCTCCTTGTTTACTGATTAAGTTCCCGGCTCCTGCGCACCTCGGGATCATCTCCTTCGGGATTGGGCGAGAGCTGCATGAATATGAACTGGGCCCGGGTCTTCTTGTCCTTATTCCTCTCACCGTGACGCGAGAGAAGGGCGTAGAAGACAGGCACCACCACGAGGGTCACGACCGTGGACACCAGCAGACCGCCGATGACCACGATGCCCATGGGCTTCCACATCTCGGCACCCTCACCGTTGCTCATGGCCATAGGCAGCATACCGAGGAAGGTAGTGATGGCGGTCATAAGCACGGGGCGCAGACGGGATGCTCCGGACAGGGCGATGGCCTCGTTAAGCTCATAGCCGCGGTCACGCATCAGGTTGGTGTAGTCCACCAGCACGATGGCGTTCTTGGTGGCGATACCCACCAGCATGATGAATCCCAGCGAGCCGATCATATCCAGAGTAGTACCGGTAATCCACAGGGCCAGCACTACGCCGGAGAGGGCGAAAGGCACTGCTGTCATAATCATCACCGGCTTGACAAAGGACTCGAACTGGGATGCCAGCACTATGTATATCAACATGATAATCAAGGCCAGCAGCAGCAGCAAATCCTGGAAGGTATCCTGCTGGTCCTCATAGTTACCGGCCAGACGGACTGTGATACCGCTCGGCACGCCCATCTGATCGATGGTCTGCTGGATGCCGGCGGCCAGCTCTCCCAAAGATGTCTCATAGGGAGTCACGGAGACCGTAACCACCCTTTGACGGCTCTTGCGCTCGATGGTAGGAGGTGCGAAGTACTCCTCTATCCTGCCGAGTTCCTTTATCTTGATCATGGCACCGGTTGCGGTAGGAATAGTCATGTTCTCGATGTCCGATATGGAGTTGCGGTCCTCCTCCTGCAGGCGCACTACTATGTCGTACTCGTCTCCGTCCTCCTTGAGGTAGCCCGAGGCCATACCGTTGACGCGGTTGCGCACATATGTGGAGACGGTCGAGGAGTTGAGACCGTGGTAGGCCAGTTTCTCCTTGTCGAGGTTGATCTTTATCTCCGGGCGGTCCTTCTCGCGGCTGATGTCGATGTCGCGGGCCCCGTAGACATTGTCACGGATAGCCGCCCTCACCTCCTGGGCAAAGGCATTGGTCTCATCGAAGCTGTAGCCGTAAATCTCCACATCGACAGTGGACGAGGCCCCGCCCATGAAGCTGGAGACACCGCACTGGAAGTCGATAATCTCCGGATATGAGGCCAGTTCCTGACGCAGCACCTCAGCTATCTCGAAGATGGAGCGGTCACGCTCGTTCTTCTTGTTGCAGACCACGGTCATGGACATGGTGTTGTTCATGGTGGTGGAGAACATGGCCGAGACACCGTCGTCGTCCGTAGTACCGGCGGATGTCGATATCAGTTCTATCTCGGGCACCAGCTCGTAAAAACGGCTCTCGATGTAGCGGGCCATCTTGGCGGTCTCCTCGATACGGTATCCGGTAGCCAGCTCTATAT
>DXAT01000042.1 GCA_019116965.1 Candidatus Coprenecus pullistercoris | reverse complement strand
AGGATAAAGGCACTTGTTAAAAAATATGTTTTACGAAAATGTTTTATATCTTTACAAGGAATAACGCACATGACTATGACAGAAAAGAGATATACGCCGGAGGATATCCGGGAGCTGGGGCCGGGCGAGGTATTTGTGTTCGGCAGCAATCTGAGCGGAATACACGGAGGCGGGGCAGCCCGCGTCGCATACGAGAAGTTCGGGGCCGTCTGGGGTCAGGGCACCGGCCTTCAGGGACGGAGCTACGCCATACCGACCATGCAGGGCGGTGTGGAGACCATCCGGCCCTATGTGAACGAGTTCATCGGCTTCGCACGGCAGCATCCGGAACTGACATTCCTGGTCACCCGCATCGGCTGCGGCATCGCCGGCTTCCGGGACGAGGAGATCGCCCCGCTGTTCAAAGACGCCGCCGGTATGGCAAATGTAATCATGCCCCGGACTTTCGCTGACATCCTGTCCAGATAATTCCGGAAGTGCCGGGGCACAGCAATCAGGATCAGCACTGATTATCAGGCAAATATAAAAAGCACTGCACATTTGGCGACTTTTAAAACGGTCAAATGTGCGCTTAGAAAAGGTGCATTTCTGAAAATCAGCTAGTTACGAAGAAAAGCGCACCGGCACTTCACAAGTTACGCCGAGACAGCATCCAGAGTCATGCTACTCAGAATCCGGTGAAAGGTATTGGCGATTTCCGACACCCTTGACGGTTAGCATCATGTTTGCTATCAGCGTTTACGGAGGGCGATGGAGGGAGGAAGGAGGTTGTTGCAGCGTGGACCAAGGTTCTTGACCAGACCGAAAGGGACGGCGGGCGTTGAAATGCCGGGAGAATAGGTGAGCACCACATAGCCGACGGGGGCATCGCGCAGGACGACGGGGTCGCGGCGCAGGCAGGCCAGAGCGGTTTCCAACGGAACTTCGATTTCGGGCAGACTGCCCCGCCTGTAAACCTCGCTCTGAATCAGGGAATACTGCGGCAATATCACAGAATCCGAAGCAGAGCCTTTCGCCGACCCGGACCGGAAGGATTGAGCCTTGAACGTACCTGACACCTGCGGACACTTGCCACCGGCACGACCGTCCTTGACCTCAGCCACGACCGAGCCGGACATCATGACACGGAGTCCGGACGAGAGCTCGAAAGCCTGCATCGCCTCGGCTACCTGTCCGGGGAAAGCCTTGATCATAGCTCCCTTGCGATATATAGTAAAGCCGTCCCGCACCCAGTCCAAGGAAGCGAAAGGACGATAAGCAGCACTGCCGCCGGACCTTCCGCCACGGGACTTGGACGCATTGCCGGAAACCGGCGTATCACCGCCTCCATCCTTGCGGAGAAGCGAGAAGAAAAAGCCCTCCCCGGCCATATCATCCCCGGGATAGAAATGCTTCTGCTCCAACACATCAAAGCCGTATTCGGAAGCCAGCCAGACGACATTGTCCTCATCTTCGAAATGATTGAAGGTGCAGGTCGAATACACCAGAAGACCGCCCGGGCGCAGGGCCGGAAGCACATCCGAGAGGATTCGGCGCTGACGGGCCGCACACAGCCGCACATTGTCCTCAGACCACTGAGCCACCGCCTCGGGATCCTTGCGGAACATCCCCTCACCGGAGCACGGCGCGTCCACCACCATCACATCGAAATACCCCGGAAGAGCAGCGAAATCCGCCGGGTCGTTATTGGTCACCACAACATTGGCAGCCCCCCATTTGGACACATTCTCACACAGCACTGCAGCCCGGGTGCGTATCACCTCGTTGCTCACCAGAAACGAGCCGGGTATCTCCCGCAGCATCGAGAGCAGATGCGTGGTCTTGCCGCCGGGAGCCGCACACAGGTCCAGCACCTTGAACGCTCCGTCCGGACGGGCCTGACGCATTTCCGCCATCAGGGGCATAATCCGCTCCAGATACATCGACGAAGCCTCCTGCACATAATAGGCCCCGGCATGGAAAAGCGGATCCAGGGCAAATTCCGGACGGGAGGTCAGAAAGCGTCCCCACTGCGAATATGTACTGCGCTCAGCATCAATGGGCAAAAAAGAAAGAGACTCAGCATCGGAGACCTTGAAAGGATTGGCCCTGACAGCCACCGAAGGCTGCGAGTCCTGTATATAAGAAAACACCTCCCCCGCCCTTTCGGGACCGAGGGAGAGTGTAAGCTGTTCTATAAACTGTTCCGGCAGCATCGGCATCGAATCCACAGCCGTCAGCTGAAATTGACCGGAGGCTTGATGTCGGAGAAATCCACGCTCTGACCGGCGGCTATGCTGTTGATGGCCTTCTCTATCTGGTCAGTAATGCTGTCCACCATCTCCTGCAGCTTGTTGCCGATCATCATCTTCATCATGAAGTTGAGCTCGGCCGTAAGCTCTATATGGAACAGAGTCGAGTCTATACCTACAGGATCCATAAAGAACGATATCGTGAACGGCAGGAAAGACTGGCCGTCATCCTTGAGCACCACAAGCGAGAACGGCTCCCTGCGGTCAACCGTGATACCGAACTTGATACCCTTGTACTCGATGTGTATGCTGTCCTTGTCGGCCTGTATCTTGCCGCCGTATTCCTCGGGGACATTCTGCACCAGGAGGCTCAGGTCGGAGAACAGACTGAAGATGGTCATAGGAGGCCGCTTGAGCAGCACCTCCCGGCCCTTAACGCTGGTCTCACTCATGATCCTTGCTCCATTTGTCCGGATCGTAACGCCACTCCTTCAGCATCTTCACATCCCCCTCCTTCACATAGCCAGTATCAACGGCCACATCGATGAGGGTATCGTAATTGGAAAGAGTATGCAGCTCCACGTCAGCATTCTCGAAAGCCTCTCTGGATCTGTCGAAATTGTAGGAGAATATAGCCACCATACCGGCCACATGGACACCGCATTTGAGCAAAGCATCCACTGCCGACAAACTGCTCTGGCCTGTGGAAATCAAGTCCTCCACTACTACTACATTCTCACCTCCGTGAAGCACGCCCTCCACCTGGTTGCCCATACCGTGGTCCTTGGCCTTGGAACGGATATAGACAAACGGCTTGCCCATCATCTCGGCTACGATGGCTCCGTATGCGATGGCTCCGGTAGCGACACCGGCTATTACATCCACCTGCTTGAAAGAAGTCTTGATGACTTCGATTATCGACTTGCAGATAGTCTTGCGGAACTCGGGATAGGACAGTGCCTTGCGGTTATCGCAGTAAATGGGAGAATGAAGTCCGGAAGCCCAGAGGAAAGGCTTTTCAGGGCTGAGCTTTACAGCTTCAATATCCAGCAGCCCCTTGGCGATTTTATATTCCATTTTTTCCATATTCAGCATCTTTCTAAAAATCGTTCAAAGTTAGTAAAATTTTTCATCCGTAATCACAGCATACAGAAGAATGTAACCAAAAAAGGCACGGTAAAGTCCACCACGAAGCCGTGGTATATGGACAAGACCGAATACCTCTCTCCGCTGTAGCGTGTTATGACCGGCAGAGTGACATCGGCGGTAGTGGCTCCTCCGGCTGCTATCGGGGCCAGCGAGCCGAACCAGCGCACAAGCAGAGGTGCGGCCACGAGCGTCAGGAACTCACGGACGATGTTGGCAATGAGCGCGACCGTGCCCAGCTCCGCACCCTTGTACTCGGTGATAATCACGCTTGAAAGCGAATAATAGGCGAATCCGGAGCCGACCGCCATAGTCTCCGGCACGCTCCGCTGCAGCAGGAGAAGTCCCAGCAGGGCCGATGCCGCCAGCGTGCCGAGAACAGTACACAGCGGCAGCAGTGCCAGGGACGGGTTGAGTTTCCTGAAGCTGCTGACTATATCAGGGTTATTGCCAATGCTGAATCCTACTACGAAAATCAGGGCATATAGAGCGTACATAGCAATATCGGTCTGCGATATATCGAACGGCAGCACATCGTACAATCCGAGCACCGTTCCCAAGGCAAAGAACGCCAGTATTATCAGACTGTCCCTCATCTCCTGTCCTCCTTTTCCGAAGCGTTCTCCCTGCGCCGCACCACCGTCCACAGCAGCCGGGCCGCCAGACAACTCCCAAGCAGCGAGACCACGGCTATCACTACGGCTTCCGCTCCGAGCGTGGGCAGACTCTCCACTATCCGCCTATTACTTCCGACCTCAACACCTAAAATCAACAGCAACAGCCAGATAAGCACCACCATGACCTTACCTGTCCACCTCACCCTGTGACGGCGCATCAGCCATCCGGTCAGCACCCCCGCCGCCATAAATCCGAAAACCACGAACATTATCTCAAATTTTGCCGGCAAATATAAGATTATCAACAAACATGCGGCATCATTTTACGATATTTCGGAATTTGTATTAAGTTTGTATTGTAATTTACAAAACTTCAAATTATGAGCGAGGATATCCGCTGGGAGCAGAGATTCAACAATTACCGCAAGGCTTTGGGACGGCTGTCCCAGGCAGTGGACATCGTCCAAAGGCAGATGGAATGGGACGAGGATGTGGATGACCTCATCAAGGAAGGACTCATTCAACGGTTTGAATATACACATGAACTGGCGTGGAAAGTCATGAAAGACTACGCTGAATATCAGGGGTATACCGACATAAAAGGTTCCCGTGACGCTTTCAGGCGCGCACTGGAGACAGGATTGATATCGGATTCCCGCTGGATGGAGTCAATCATTGACCGTAATCAGACATCACATCTGTACGACGACGATATATCCGGGAATATCTATCTGTCTATATTGAATGTATACTTCCCGCTCTTTCAGGATTTTGAAAAGAGGATGTCGCTGCTGCTGAGCAAAGAGCACGATACTGAACCTACATTATTCTGATTTCTATGCCATTCGGACTCAAAGACATAGAAATCAACCGACTAAAGCAGCTCTTTGCGGCGGATGAACGTATAGAGACCGTAATACTTTATGGGTCAAGAGCTAAAGGTACGCATAAGCCGTTTTCCGATGTAGACATTACTCTGACCGGGAATGATCTCACTCATGAGAATCTTGTCCGACTATCCTTGGCCATAGACGACCTGCTTCTTCCGTACCAATTCGACATCTCGATACTTAGCTCCATCGAAAACAAAGCACTTATGTCGCAGATACTTGCTACAGGCATCACTATTTACCGAAAATAAACGGTTCCTACCGACGACAAAAAAGTCCCGCAGGACCTGTGGCAGTCTTGCGGGACTCTAAGCTAATCCGGCATATGGCTATTTCGAGGTGATGACTATCCGGTCGCCGGAGATGTCTACCACCACGGGGCGGTCCTTGGTGACGGAGCCTTCGATGAGGTCCTTGGCCAGCATGTTGACCAGCTCGCGCTGGAGGATACGCTTGATGGGACGGGCACCGTAGGCCGGGTCATAACCTTTCTCGGACATATAGTCGATGAACTTCTGACTGAACTCTATCGATATGCCGTGCTCCTCCATCTTCTTCCTCAGGGCGTTCAACTGGAGGTTCAGGATGCCGAGTATGTCCTTGCGGGTCAGAGGCTCGAACATGATGATCTCGTCGATACGGTTGATGAACTCCGGGCGCATGGTCTTCTTGAGGATGTCGATGACGGCCCGGCGGCACTCCTCCAGAACATCCGATCTGGAAGCCTTGTCGTCGATATGCTCGATTCGCTGCATGTACTCCTGTATCACTTCGGCTCCGACGTTGGAGGTCATGATCAGAATCGTGTTCTTGAAGTCCACCGTCCGGCCCTTGTTGTCGGTCAGACGGCCGTCATCCAGCACCTGAAGCAGGATGTTGAACACATCCGGATGGGCCTTCTCTATCTCGTCCAGCAGAATGACCGAGTAGGGCTTGCGGCGCACGGCCTCGGTAAGCTGGCCGCCCTCGTCATATCCGACGTATCCCGGAGGCGCACCGACCAGACGGGAGACGCTGTGCCTCTCCTGATACTCGCTCATATCGATACGGGTCATCATGTTCTCATCGTTGAACAGAGCCTCAGCCAGGGCCTTGGCCAGCTCGGTCTTACCCACACCGGTGGTACCGAGGAACATGAACGAGCCGATGGGCCTCTTCTCGTTCTGCAGTCCGGCACGGCTTCTGCGCACGGCATCGGCTACGGCACGCACGGCCTCGTCCTGACCAACCACCCTCTTGTGCAGCATATCCTCCATGTGCAGCAGCTTGGTCTTCTCACTCTCCAGCATACGGGTCACGGGTATGCCCGTCCACTTGGACACTATCTCGGCGATATCCTCCGGCTCCACCGACTCATTGATCAGCGGGTCCGGATTGGCGGCCTTCTGCGCCGTCAGCTCGTCTATCTCCTTCTGGGCCGAGGCTATCTTGCCGTAGCGAAGCTCGGCCACCCGGCCGTAATCACCGCTGCGCTCGGCCTCGTCGGCCTGGAACCTATACTGCTCTATGTCAGCACGCTTCTGGGAGATACGCGACAACAGGTCCTTCTCCACCTTCCATTTGCGGTTAAGGTCATCGAGCTGCTCCTTTGCCTCCTTGATGGACGTCTGTATCTCGTCCAGCTTGGGCGAACGGCCCTCGCGCTTGATGGCCTCCCTCTCAATCTCCAGCTGCCGTATCTTACGGTTCAGCTCGTCGATAGGGTCTGGCACCGAGTTCATCTCCAGACGCAGCTTCGATGCGGCCTCATCTATGAGGTCGATGGCCTTGTCCGGGAGGAAACGGTTGGTGATGTACCTGTGCGAGAGCTCCACGGCAGCGATGATGGCGTCATCGTCGATATGCACCTTGTGGTGGTTCTCGTACTTCTCCTTCAGTCCCCTGAGGATGGAAATGGACTCGGCCGGGGTAGGCTCGTCGACTATGACCATCTGGAAACGCCGCTCCAGGGCCTTGTCCTCCTCGAAGTACTTGCGGTACTCCTCGATGGTGGTGGAACCGATGGCCCTCAGCTCTCCACGGGCCAGAGCCGGCTTCAGGATGTTGGCGGCATCCATGGCGCCTGACGAACGTCCGGCACCGACCAGAGTATGAATCTCGTCGATGAACAGGATGATCTCGCCCTGACTTTCTATGACGGCGTTGACCACTCCCTTCAGCCTCTCCTCAAACTCGCCCTGATATTTGGCACCGGCCACGAGGGCACCCATGTCCAGTGAATAGATTTCCTTGGTCTTCAAGTTCTCCGGCACGTC
>DXAT01000041.1 GCA_019116965.1 Candidatus Coprenecus pullistercoris | reverse complement strand
CGAGATGGTATTGTCGCTCGCTCCGAAGAAATACAGAATCGGATCAAGAAATACCAGGGCCACTATCGTGAACAGCAAGCCTATTATAAAGTTCAACACCACGACATTGCCCAGCACCTTGCGTGCAATGTCATAGTTCTTCTGTCCGAGGAGCATCGACGCCATGGTAGACGCACCTACTCCGACCAGCGTGCCGAACGCAGCGGCCAGGTTCATGAACGGGAACGTCAGCGCCAGACCTGATATGGCATAAGGCCCTACTCCGTGGCCGATGAAGATCGCATCGACCATATTGTAGAGCGAGGAAGCAGTCATTGCTATGATCGCTGGAATCGCATATTGCTTAAGCAGCTTGGATATCTTCTCCGTTCCAAGCTCAGTGGGAACTCTTGCATTCATGGCGCAAAATTACAAAAAAGTTCCGGCAGAGTATCTCCCCACCGGAACTTTTACTTTTGCGTCTATACGGAAATCAGTATTTCTTGACTTCCTCACGGCCCTCCATGACTGCAAGAGCATTGCCTGCGAGAGCCGCCATCTCATCCTCGCCGGGATATACCTTCACGGGAGCGATGAACGACACCATCGACTCGATGTCACGCATCATCTCCTTGCCGTAGGCAATACCGCCGGTAAGAAGGATGGCATCCACTTTGCCGGAGAGAGCGGCAGCCATACCGCCGATGGCCTTGGCCACATTGTAGTTGAATGCGTCGGTAATCAGCTTCGCTTCCTTGTCTCCTGCTGCGACACGGTCCTCAACCTCCTTGAAGGAATTGGTGCCGAGGAAAGCCACTACTCCGCCCTTGCCGGATATGATTTTCTTCATCTCGGCCAGAGTGTACTTGCCGCTGTAGCAGACATCGGCAAGCTGCATGGCAGGTATGCCGCCGGTACGCTCGGGGCTGAAAGGACCCTCTCCGTAAAGAGCGTTGTTCACATCCACCACTCTGCCCTTGCTGTGCGCGGCCACGGAGACACCTCCGCCCATGTGTACCACGATGAGATTGAGGTCGGAGTACTCACGGCCTATCTCCCTGGCATACATCTTGGCGATGGCCTTGTGATTGAGCGCATGGAAAATGGAAATTCTGGGGAACATCGGATGTCCTCCGATACGGGCCACGTCGCTGAGCTCGTCCACCACCACAGGATCCGCAATATAAGCCTTGCAGCCGCTGATCCTTGAGGCAAGCTCATTGGCGATGATACCTCCGAGGTTGCTGGCGTGCTCACCGTAACATGCCGAGCGCAGGTCGGCCAGCATGGCTTCGTTGACCTCGTATACACCGGAGGGTATGGGTCTGAGCAGACCGCCGCGGCCTACTATCACCTTGATGTCCTCCAGCCTTATACCGTTGTCCTCGAGGGCCTTCACGATGGTCTCCTCACGGAACTTGAATTGATCGATGACATTCTCATACTTGGAAATCTCCTCGGTAGAATGTCTGAGTGTCTTGGTAAATACTTCCTTGGCTCCGTCGAAAAGCGATATCTTTGTCGATGTCGAGCCGGGGTTTATTGCCAATATATACGCCATGCCTCCTGCTTATTTTGCTGTTAAGGCCGCAAGGGCGATGGAGTTCAACTTGGTCTCGATGCTGTCGGCGCGGCTTGAGAGCACGCAGGGTGCCATGGCACCGGCCACGATAGCTGCCTGCTTAACACCCTTGCAGAGCTGTGAGTTGACTTTATAGAAGGTGTTGGCGGACTCGATGTTGGGGAAGAGGAGACAGTCAGCGTCGCCGGCCACGGGGCTTACGAGCTTCTTGATCTCCACTGCCTCCTGAGAGATAGCCACATCGAGGGCGAGAGGGCCGTCACCTACGCAGCCGGGAATCTGACCGCGGTCAATCATCTTGGAGATGATGGCTGCATCGACGCAGGCCTGCATACCGGGAAGCATCTGCTCTGTAGCGGCGAGCAGGGCCACCTTGGGTTTCTCGATCTGAAGAGCCTTGGCTGTGTTGACCAGGTATTTCACGATAGCCACTTTCTGATTGAGGTCAGGAAGAGGAATAACGGCCATGTCTCCGAGCACGATAAGCTTGCGGTAATTGGGGTTGGAGAGCACACACACATGGCTGAGGACAGCCTTGGGAGGAAGCAGACCTTTCTCCTTGTTCAGGATGCCCCTCATATACTTGTCGGTCGAGCAAAGGCCTTTCATCAGGATATCGCCCTGACCTTCCCTTACCATGAGGACTGCCTGTGCGATGGACGCAAGCTCATTGTCGTTGTTGATGATGGTGAATACGGTAGGGTCGATCTTCTCGGCCTCGCATACTTTCTTGATCATGTTCACGTCACCTACGAGAGTGGCGTCGACTATACCGAGCTGCACTGCCTTGTAGGCGGCTGTGATAGTGTGGTCATCCACGGCCCAGGCCGCAACCAGACGTTTTCTTGTCTTCGAACGTAAGATTTCGTAAATCTGTTCAAAATTTGTAATCATGATTCTTTGTTTATAAGTTTAACACATTAAATACTATTTACGTGAGAGGTGCATGGTGTCACGTGCAATCACCAGCTCCTCGTTTGTGGACAATGTCAGTACCTTCACCTTGGAAGAAGCCGTGGAGATGAGCTTGTCCTCGCCGCGCACGCCCTTGTTGGCGGCCTCGTCGAACTCCACTCCTAAGAAACCGAGGGTCGAGCATATCTCCTTGCGCGCGTCTCCGTCGTTCTCACCGATACCGCCGGTAAACACTATCACGTCAAGTCCGCCCATCACTGCGCTGTACGCACCTATATACTTACGGACACTATGGTAGAACATATTCAGCGAGAGACCGGCCCTGTAGTTGCCGTTCTCGTATGCGCTCACGATATCGCGGCAGTCGGAAGACACTCCGGACACTCCGAGAAAACCGCTCTTCTTGTTGAGCAGTTTGGTGATACCGTCCAGGTCGAGATTAAGCTTCTCCTGAAGATATGTCACCGCACCGGCATCGATACTGCCGCATCTGGTACCCATCACCACGCCCTCGACAGGAGTGAATCCCATGGAGGTGTCCACGGACTTGCCGTTGAGGATGGCGGTAACGGAGCCTCCGTTGCCGAGATGGCAGGTTACTATTTTGGAATTGTTTATGTCCATGCCGAGGAACTCGCATGCCCTGCGGGCCACGAACTTATGGCTTGTACCGTGGAATCCGTAACGGCGCACGTGGAGTTTCTCATAGCACTCATACGGGATAGCGTACATATAAGCGTAGTCAGGCATGGTCTGATGGAACGAAGTATCGAAAACAGCCACCTGCGGAATATGAGGCATGAGCTTCTGCACAGCCCTTATTCCCAAAAGGTTGGCCGGATTGTGAAGCGGGGCCAGCTCGCACAGGCTCTCGATTCCCTCTATCACCTTGTCGTCCACGAGGCAGGATTCGGGGAAAAGCTCTCCGCCGTGCGCCACTCTGTGGCCTACAGCCTCTATCTGGTCAAGTGAGCTCAGTACACCGTGATCCGGATCCGTCAGAAGTCCGAGCACAGATTTTATGCCCTCAGTATGGTCAGGCACAGGCTTGGAGATTATGAATTTGTCCTTACCGGCGGGACGATGGGTGATCTCTCCCATCTCGAGACCGATTCTCTCCACAAGACCCTTGGCCAGCAGAGAATAGTCATTGTCACTCCTCATGTCGAGGACCTGATACTTCAGCGACGAGCTTCCGCAGTTGATTACCAATACAATCATAATATTTTTACTTCGTTTAAAATTGTTCCAACAATCCTGCAAAGTTAATCATAAAATAGGAATTTCAGCAAAGAATTCTTACCTTGCAGTCAAATTGAGTCCAAGACCGGGAAAAGTGTTGAAAGCATGAGGAGAGAGATGTTTCTGTTCACCGCCGCGCTGTCTTTCGTAGCCGGCAATCTGGCCGCCACCGGCACAGCGTATCCGCATATCACGGCATTGGCCTGCACATTGTCCTCCATAGCAGTCATGGCTCTCGGCTTGCGCTTTCCGGGACTGCGTATTCTACTGTTCCCACTCCTCGGAGCCACTGGTGCCTCCACCTATACGGCCATGTTGCCAGGTGCGGAATCTTCATCCCTGACCGAAAGCAGATTATTGGACATCAGCGGTATCATCACGGACGGCGGCCTGTCATCCTCGGGCAGACCATTTTTAGAGATATCCGTCGGCAACGAGAACACCATTATATATAATATTCCGCAAAACACCGTATGGATGCCCGGAGACAGTGTAAAAGCCAGCGTCAGATGCTCTGAAGTAGAGAATTTCACAGAGGACTTCGACTACAGAAGCTACATGGCCAAGCAGGGGATATTCTACACCTGTTTCTACGGACACGGTTCCTCCATGACCGTGACAGCCTGCGGCAGGCCTCCTGTAAAACTGATTCCGGCCAGAATGAGAAAAAGATTCTCGGCAGCCGTCGACTCGGCCATACAGGGGGATGACAAAGTCCAGGTCAGAGCTGTCGTGAAAGCCCTGGCATACGGCTACCAGGATGAGATTGCGCCGGAGATCGAAGAGAGTTTCAGGGAAAGCGGAGCGATTCATCTGCTGGCGCTCTCCGGGATGCATCTCGGGCTGTTCTACGGAGTACTGCGCAGACTCCTGTGCATTATAGGCAACTCCCGGACTGCCAGGCGCATCCGTTCAGTCATCATAACTCTCGCACTATGGGCCTTCACCATCTTCACCGGCTGCGGCGTATCAATACTCAGGGCCGCCGTCATGTTCTCCATCTACGAGGCCGGCGTGATTGCCGGACGGCAGCGCAACGGAATCAACGCACTGGCTCTTAGCGCAATAATCATAACGACCTTAGACTCTTCAGCGCCTTCGGGAGTGAGCTTTCAGCTCTCTTATGCCGCTATGACCGCCATATTCCTGATATTTCCGCACCTTAGGGACCTCGTTCCAGTCCGGGGAAAGATACTGCGGAGTATCAGGGATGTCTGCGCCATGACCATAGCATGTCAGACCACCACCGCACCGGTCATACTGCTGCACTTCGGCACTTTCGCTTTCTACTCACTGATCGCCAACCTGCTTTGCTCTCCACTCGTCAGCGTGGCGATGTTCCTGATTCCCGCAGTGCTTGCAGCACCGGACACCGGAGGCATCCTCACTGATGCCCCAGAGCGCATTCTGACGGAAACCATTGAGCTGTTCATATGCATAAACGCCACTATCAGCAACTTATAATCCTCCCCACAAAAAACGTAAATTTTATTGTAAAAAATCCCGAAAACGGGATATATTTGCAGACACAATTTTTAACACAACACGACATATGGGAGGAATATTCGGAGTCATCTCCACCAAGCCATGCAGAAATGACCTCTTCTACGGAGTGGACTATCACTCACATCTCGGAACCCGCAGGGGCGGAATGGCCGTCTATAACGGCGACGGAATCTTCGCAAGGGACATTCATTCACTGGAAAACTCCTACTTCAGAGTCAAATTCGAGGATGACCTCTACAAATACACCGGAAACTTAGGCATCGGTGTCATAAGCGATACAGATGCGCAGCCCATTGTTGTCAACTCCCACCTCGGACGGTTCGCGATAGTGACAGTCGGCAAGATCCGCAACCTCGCCGATCTCGAAAAAGAGATGCTGGCCCAGAACAAGAACTTCACGGAACTGAGCTCAGGAAAGACCAATCCCACTGAACTGATAGCCCAGATACTCACCTGCTCGACCTCTTTCGAGGAAGGCATCGAATCCGTCCAGCAGAAGATCAAGGGTTCCTGCTCGTTCCTGCTCCTGACGGAGGACAGCGTCATCGCATGCAGGGATCTCTACGGAAGGACTCCTCTCATCATAGGAGAGAAAGACATTGTGGACGAGAACGGAGAAAGGGAGCGGGCCCACGCAGTAGCCTCCGAGACATGCGCGTTTCCCAATCTCGGATACAAGGAGAAGCTGATACTCGGCCCCGGTGAGGCGGTCAGGATGACGGCCGACGGTCTCGAGCAGATTGTCAAGCCAAAGAAAAAGATGCAGATATGCTCTTTCCTCTGGATATACTACGGCTATCCCGCATCCTCCTATGAGGGCATCAATGTGGATGAGGTACGCTACAACTTGGGCTACAGAATGGCCAAGCAGGACGACTCAGATATGGATACCATCTGCTCCATCCCCGACTCCGGCACATGCATGGCCATCGGCTATTCCGACGGAAAGGGCGTTCCCTTCCGCAACGGATATGTGAAATACACCCCGACATGGCCCAGAAGCTTCACCCCCACCAGTCAGGAAAGAAGGAACCTGGTAGCCAAGATGAAACTGATTCCCAACGGAGCAATACTGAAAAACCATAAACCGGTATTCTGCGACGACTCCATCGTCCGCGGCACCCAGCTGCGCAACAATGTCCGCAACCTGTACGAATACGGAGCCAAGGAAGTACATGTGCGCATCAGCTGCCCTCCATTGGTCTATCCGTGCGAGTTCATCAACTTCTCGGAGTCACGCACTCCGCTGGAGCTCATTGCCCGCCGCTTCATTCTCAAGAACGAGGGAGCCCATGACAAGAATCTCGGCAAGTATGTGCGCAACGATACGGCTGAATACGCCGCCATGGTGGAATACATCCGCAACGAGGTCAATGTGGCATCCCTGAAGTTCAACTCCATCGAGAACCTTGTCGCCGCAATCGGACTGCCCAAGGAGATGATATGCACCCATTGTTTCGACGGCAGCAGCTACGGACACGAATAGTTTTTGCTAAAAGGATTAAATTTCATACCTTTGCAGCAAATATAACCAAACTGTACACATGAATATCTTTGTATCTAACTTGAACTACAGAGTCAGAAAAGAGGATTTGGCTTCGTTGTTCACTCCTTATGGAGAAGTGTCCTCTGCCAGAATCATCGTCAACAAGGAAACCAGAAGGTCGAGAGGCTACGGTTTCGTAGAGATGTCCGAAGAAGAAGGTATGAAAGCCATTGAGGCCCTTAACGGGACAGAATATATGGGGCGTACCATCAATGTCGCAGTGGGCAACGAAAGACCCCTGCCCAAAACTGAAGAGACGGCAGAATAAGCGTCCCGCATCGCAGAATGAGTTCCGGCAGATTTGAATTATGCCGGAACTTTTTTATTTTTGCGGTACATACTCATCCGCGGACATGGACAAACTCGCAAAATATCTCATGATAGCAGGAGTCACGGCCATCGTGTTGTTTCTCGGCTGGTACTTCAGATCCATCCTTCTGTACATAGCGCTTGCTGTCGTGGTTGCCCTTATCGGCAAGCCATTGGTAAGGATCCTGACGAAAATAGAGATAAAGGGCCGTCACTTTCCGCGGTGGCTCGCGGCCGGGCTCTCCCTGGCAGTCATCATCTGCCTGTGCCTTTCGCTGTTCCTGCTGATGGCCCCCATCATCGGAGAGTTCGTCCAGCTCATCAACAGCGTCAACCTAAAGAGCCTCGACACCGGTGCGTACGAGGTGCTCAACCGTGTCAACGAATTCATAATACGCTCGGATCCGTCCGTAGGAGAGGACTTCAGGATAGAGGTGATGCTGTTCAACTATCTGAAGGACTTCATCAATCTCAATACCATATCCAACATAGTGGTATCCCTGGCCTCGTTCCTGGCTGATTTCGGCATAGGCGCATTCTCAGTGATATTCATCGCCTTTTTCCTGCTCATGGAGAACGGCATCATATCCAACACACTGACGGGCATCGTCCCCGACAAGTACGAGGACAAAGTCCGCCGGTCCATAAAGTCCATCAACAACCTGCTGTCAAGATACTTCATAGGTATCACGCTCGAGGCCCTGCTTGTAGCCTTGCTTAACGGCATGGGACTCATATTCATCGCCAAAGTAGATCCCAAACTGGCTATTGTGGTGGCCTTCTCATCCGGAATACTTAACATCATCCCATACCTCGGCCCCGTCATCGGAGACATCCTTGCCCTGATCATGGGACTCATCTACCACATCAACAACGGACTGGAGATAAACCTCCTGGTATTCCTGCTGATCATCCTCGGCATCTTCGTGGCCACACAGCTCATAGACAACTACATATTCCAGCCGCTGATATACTCCAACAGCGTAAAGGCACATCCGTTGGAGATATTCATTGTCATCCTTATAGCCGGCCAGATCGGCGGCATCTTCGGAATCATAGCCGCCGTACCATTCTATACCGTCCTGAGAGTCATTGCAAGTGAGTTTCTGTCACAGTCCAAATTCATCCAAAAACTCACAAGCAACATCAAGTAAAGGAAAAACTTTTTATATTTGCGCCAATAAGTAATATTAATATTATTTTCTTATGAGAAAAATTCTTTTTTATGCTGCTATGGCCTTTACGGCTACAGCCGGTTTGCTCTCATGCAACAATGACGAGAAGCCTGATGACATCCCCGGTGGTGGCGATACGACACCCCTTGCGACTCCTGCTCCCTCTGTAAGCATCACGACAAAAACATCCGTTACCATTGAATGGGAGGCCGTTGAGCACGCTGTCTCTTATCTCTGCACTATCAACGGTCAGGATACTACCGCTACTGACCGCACTGACTTTACTTTCATGAACCTCGAGCCCGGCACATACATCTTCGGCGTACGTGCCATAGCCCAGACAGGCTCTCAGTACGGTGATTCCGAATGGGGTTCCCTTACCTACGAATTCGTTCCCTACGAGCCTGTAGAGGTTCCTGCGGAATACGAACCGTTCATGGGCGAATGGACCATGACATCCTCAAAGACTCTCAAATGCACATGGAACAGTGATTTATCTGATTACGACATGACATTGAACGATACCCCTATGACATTCGATGTCACCATAGCCTATGATGCTGACGAAGAATGCGCCAAGATCACAGGCATGTCAAGAGTTGTAGAGGAATACGGATTTGAAGTAGATGAAGTCGAGGCTTTTGCACAGATACGCAGCGACGGTACATTCGGTCTTGTCGGCGGATGGGAGCTTCCTTCAAGATTGAATTCCTCCTTCATGCTCTCTGAATACAAAGCCACATGGTGCGGTTTCTACGACAACAACGGAGATATCATTCCCCTCTACAATGGAGGCGATCTGTACTACGCATACACCCTTACTCCCAATCAGGACTGCACTGAGATGAGCGGAGAAGGTGTCAGCTACACAGTCAACGGCAATCCTACGCAGATCTGCGCCTTTGATGTCGCCGGAATATCTCCCACTGAGAACGGCTCATATTATTACTATCCCTATGACCAGACAGCGAACTCCGGTTCTCCTGCCGGCACCATCACTTTCACCAAGAAATAAGATATTAATAATATAAACGAAAAGAGTGCGCCACTATGATGACGCACTCTTTTTTTGTTATTCCGTATCGGATATCCGATTACTCGGTGATTCCGGCTGCTGCCAGGAAATCATTGTATTTCTTATAGCCCTCCGCATATTTGGGATCCTTGTCACGGAAGCGGAAATATATCTGCTTGAGAGCGCTGGCTGCAGCGATCTTGACATCCTGATCCTCAGCCATGGCAAATGCCTTCTCTAAAGGCTCCACAGACGACATGAGGTCGTCCTCGAACTCCTTCAAAAGCTTTTCATATCCCTCTACATCACTGAGGTCCAGCTTGTCCATCTCGTCCTGCACATCAACGGCCATCTCAAAATAAGTGTTGCCGACAGCGTAGATTCCGTAAACATATGTAGGATCAATCTCAAATGCCTTATAGTACAGTTCTATGGCCTTCTCAGGCTGATTCATGCTATTGTAGACATTACCCTCCGCATAGACAAGGGTAGCGTTGTCCGGCTCGTTGGCCTGAGCAGCCTTGATAAGGTCGAGCACTTTCTGAGGATCATCCCCCGACTCTATATAGAGATTGATGAGGGCGACAAGCACGGCCTGGCTCGAAGGATACTTCTGGAAAGCGGCGTTAAGACATGCCTTGGCTCCATCGATATCACCTTCCTTGGTCAGAATATCGGCAAGAGCGGAAGAGTTCTCACCATTGGTATCGTAACCGATCTCCACGCACTTCTTATAATACTCCTTGGCCTTAGGCATATTGCCGGCGAGATTGTATGTCAGTGCAGTATTCGAGACCATCACACTGTCAATGCTGTTGACCACATCATTGTCGCGGCAAAGCACGGAAGCCTCGAAAAGTTCCGCTGCCTCGTCATACTGTCCGATAGCATAATAGCTGGTGGCATTCTCCACAAGTCTTTCCTCTACTGCAAGAAGTTTTTCCGTGATGGCCTTCGTCTTTGACCCCTTGGCATCTACCTCGGCAGCCTTGAGATACGCCTCTCTGGCCTGAACAAGAAGATTCTCGTCAGAGATGGGCTGAGTGATAATCACAGCCTCGAGCAACTGGTCCGAATTGATGTAGAAATCGCGGAATTCAAAGTGCTGTACGAGGAACGGCCTTCCGTTTATCTCCACCTGCTCCTCTGAGAGAGGTCTCTTGCCGTCATACAGAGACACTGTGATGAGATCCCAACCGGTCCTGGCGTCTCCATACAGACTCAGATAAGCCTTGGTCAACGCATCTCCGTACTTAATCCAGGTATTTGGACTGGCAGCCTTCTTTTCATTAAGAGTGGCCTCCTCAGCCTTTTCGATGGATGAGAGCAATTGATCCTTGTTCTGTGCTCCGGCAGCCACGGCAACTGCCAGCATTGCAACGGTCAATAAAATCTTTTTCATGATTTGATAATAATTGTTGTGCTTATAATTAGTTAGTTAACTATTCCTCTGGTACTTCCTGGAGCTTCTCCTCACTCTTGTCCACCACACACACTGCGGCGATAGTGTCTCCCTCGCGCAGGTTGATGAGCTTGACGCCCTGAGTCGCCCTGCCTGCCACCCGGATGTCAGACACGGATACGCGGATGGTTATACCTGATTTGTTGATAATCATCAGATCATTGTCATCCGACACCATCTTGACGGCGATGAGGTCTCCTGTCTTATCTGTGATATTGATGGTCTTCACCCCTTTGGCGCCACGGCTTGTCGTCCTGTAATCCTCAAGAGCAGAACGCTTGCCGAATCCATTGGCACTGACCACCATTATATGATGCGTCTTCAGATATTCCTCATCCGTACGGGCGCAGACCATGCCGATTACCTCATCATCGTCCTCTATGCTGATACCACGTACTCCGGCAGCAGTACGGCCGATGGAACGGGCTTGCGACTCATGGAAACGGACACACTTTCCCTTACGGGCCGCTAACAGGATATCATTCGTGCCATCCGTAAGGACAGCTTCCAGAAGACCGTCTCCGTCCTTGATGGTAATGGCGTTCACGCCCTTCTGACGGGGACGGGAATAGGCCTCCAGCAAGGTCTTCTTGACTGTTCCTCTCTTGGTGGCCAGCACGATATAATGGCTGTTGATATACTCCTCATCGTTAAGATTGCCCACATTGATATAAGCGCAGACATGATCGTCAGGCTCGATGTTGATGACATTCTGGATAGCACGGCCCTTCGATGTCTTGGTACCCTCTGGAATCTCGTACACCTTGAGCCAGTAGCACTTGCCCTTGTCAGTAAAGAACAACATGGTGCTGTGGGTATTGGCCACATAGATATGCTCGATGAAGTCCTCCTCCTTGGTAGTGCTGCCCTTGGAGCCTACTCCGCCGCGGTTCTGCAGACGGTACTCCGTCAGAGGCGTCCTCTTTATGTATCCGGAGTGCGATATGGTGATCACCACATCCTCGTCGGCATAGAAATCCTCGGGATTGAACTCGTCGGCAGCCGGTACTATCTCAGTGCGTCTGGGATCTCCGTATTTTTCCTTAAGTTCCTGTGTCTCTTTCTTGATGAGAGCATACTGGAGAGACTCATCGGCAAGAAACTCGGTAAGTTCATGGATCAGCTTGAGCAGGGCGTCGTAATCGGCCCGCAGCTTCTCACGGTCCATGCCCGTCAGCTGTCCGAGCCTCATCTCGACGATGGCTCCGGCCTGTATTTCAGTGAATCCGAACTTCTCACACAGGCCGTCCCTGGCATCCTGACGGTTCTTCGATGCCCTTATCAGGTTTATCACCTCGTCTATGATGTCAATCGCCTTGAGCAGACCGGCCAGGATATGCTCTTTCTTGCGGGCCTCATTGAGGTTGAACTGCGCCCTACGCACCACCACATTGTGACGGTGACGCACGAAATACTTGATGAGCTGCTTGAGATTGAGCAGCCTCGGGCGGCCGTCCACAAGAGCGATATTGTTGACTGAGAAGCTGGACTGAAGCGATGTCATCTTGAAAAGGGTATTGAGCACCACGCTCGAAACAGCTCCCATCTTCAGCTTGATGACCACTCGCATACCCTTGTGGTCGCTCTCGTCGTTGATATATGCTATACCGTCTATCTTCTTTTCCTCCACCAGCCTGGCTATGCTCTCGATCATCTCCCTCTTATTGACCATGTAAGGTATCTCGGTGACCACTATCACCTCCCTTCCGGAGGGCTGCACCTCAATCTCGGTCTTTGAGCGCACCACGATGCGTCCTCGGCCCGTCTCGAAAGCATCCCGGATACCGGAAATACCCTGGATAATACCTCCCGTGGGGAAATCGGGACCTTTTATATAATGCATCAGCTCGTCTACGGTGATGTCATTGTTGTCTATATATGCGCAGATGGCATCGGCCACCTCGCCGAGATTGTGGGGAGCCATATTGGTAGCCATACCCACAGCGATACCCGACGAGCCGTTGAGCAGAAGCAGAGGGGCCTTCGACGGCAGCACCACAGGCTCCTTCAATGTCTCATCGAAGTTGGGGGTGAAATCCACAGTATCCTTGTCCAGATCCTCAAGACATTCTTCGGCGAGCCTGCGGAAACGCGCCTCGGTATAACGCATGGCCGCAGCCGAGTCTCCGTCTATCGAGCCGAAGTTACCCTGGCCGTCCACCAGCATATACCTCATGCTCCAGTCCTGAGCCATACGCACCATCGCGTCATAGACACTGGAGTCGCCATGAGGATGGTACTTACCAAGGACCTCTCCGACTATACGGGCCGACTTCTTATGCTGGCCGCCGGAGGTAAGTCCAAGCTCGTTCATTCCGTAAAGCACCCTGCGGTGCACAGGCTTCAATCCGTCTCTTACATCAGGCAGCGCACGTGCCACAATCACTGACATCGAATAGTCGATGTAAGCGGTTTTCATCTCGGTCTCGATATCGACCTGCACGATCCTGCCCTGGTTTATCTGTTCATTTTCCATTTTTCGCGTATTTCCAAAACAAAACGCTAAAATACGAAATATTTTTCAAATATTGATTATTTTAGGGGCTTGAAATCTTATGTGCGTATGAGGGAAATCGACAAGTTGCAGAAAATATTCGGATATGCCAGAGAAGAAGCCATAAAGACAGGCTGGACGACCGTCACCATAGAGCATTTCATACTCGGGATGATACGGCAGAAGGACAACGAGGGCTGCCGGTTCCTGACGGGACACGGGCTCTCCCTGTCACGGATAAGAGCCATGATTCTGGACAACATAGACAGGGGATACGCTGTCCCGTACGGTGTGTCCGGACAGGTTCGTGCCGGAAACGACCTGCAGCGGATAGCCTCCGAGGCGGCAGGCATCACCCAGGCCCCCGAAAACAACCACATTCCCGACACCATGGTATTCCTGAGCATTATCCTCAAAGAGGACAACTCGACCGTATCAGACATCCTCCACGACCTCGGCCTGGATTTCAGCGACGGCGGATACGGCGGAGAGGGAGATGACGCATATGATGCCGAGATGGACTTCGAGGGGCAGGAGGCCGGCCGGTTCGATACCGGCGAGGACATCTTAGAGCGGTTCGGATACGACCTTACAGCCGCAGCCGCTGACGGCCGGCTCGACCCGGTGACAGGCAGGGACAGGGAGATAGAGAGAGCCGTGTCCGTCATGTGCAGGAGGAAGAAGAACAATCCTATGATTGTAGGAGAACCCGGTGTGGGCAAGACCTCCATAGCAGAAGGCGTCGCCATGCGCATAGCCGGGCGCGATGTTCCGCCCGACCTTATGCATAAGAGAATCATATCCATCGACATGGGCGCCCTCGTCGCCGGCACGAAATTCCGCGGAGACTTCGAGGACAGGCTGAAACACATCCTGGACACTGTTCGGGACAATCCGGACATCGTCCTGTTCATCGACGAGATACACAACATCGTGGGTGCCGGAGCTGCCGGAGGCACCATGGATGCCGCCTCCATCATGAAGCCGGCCCTGTCGAAAGGGGAGTTCCAGTGCATAGGCACCACCACCTCTGACGAATACCGAAAGATCATAGAAAAGGACGGAGCACTCGCACGCAGATTCCAGAAAATCACCGTAGAGCCCCCGTCCGACACGATGACCGCGCAGATACTTCAGACTCTGAAAGGACGATACGAGCAATACCACAACGTCAGATACACGCCTGAGGCAGTCAGTGCATGCATCACTCTCTCCAACAGATACATAGTGGACAGGAACCAGCCCGACAAGGCCATTGACATAATGGATGAGGCCGGAGCGTCCGTCCGCCTGCGGCACAGCACACCTTCCAAGGACATCCGGGCCATGAGCGACAGTCTCCATGAAATACGCAGGCTCAAAAAAGAATACCTGAAAAACAGCAACTTCGAGATGGGCGCGAAGCTGCTCAAGATGGAGCAGGAAAGGGAAAGCGAAATAGACAACATAACCGACAAGGTGTCAAAACAGGCCCACGAAGCCCCGCTTCCAGTAAAGGAATCCGACATACTCAAGGCCGTCTCCGTCATGACCGGAATCCCTGTCAGCAAGATGACGGCATCGGACTCCGCGAGGCTCAAAGGGCTCTACGGCGCACTGAAAAAGAAGGTTATCGGCCAGGACAAGGCGATAGAGCCGGTTGTCAGGGCCATACAGCGCAACAGCACCGGGCTCAAGGATCCCGGCAGGCCCATCGGATCATTCCTCTTTCTCGGCCCTACCGGTGTGGGCAAGACACACCTGGCCAAGACACTCGCCGAACAGCTCTTCGGCAACCGCGACGCCATCATCCGCCTGGACATGAGCGAGTACATGGAGAAAATCTCCGTCACCCGCCTTCTCGGAGCGCCTCCGGGCTATGTCGGGTACGAGGACACGGGAGGGCAGCTCAGCGAGAAAGTGAGACAGAAGCCCTACTCCGTAGTTCTGTTGGACGAAATAGAAAAAGCGCACCCGGACATATTCAACATACTGCTTCAGATATTGGACGAGGGACGGCTGACGGACAACAGCGGACGGCTCGTGGACTTCCGCAACACCGTCATCATACTGACATCGAACATAGGCAGCCGCGACATCCGTGATTTCGGTCGCGGAATAGGCTACGGCAGCATGCCCACCAATACGGAAAAGCAACACAAAACACTCATAGACAAAGCGCTCGGGCGCTCCTTCACACCGGAGTTCCTGAACCGCATCGACGAGGTCATCTACTTCAACAGCCTGACCTCAGAAGACATCGGGCGCATCCTCGACATAGAGCTGGCAGAAGTGCAGAGAAGGCTGACCGCTTCCGGCTACAGCCTGCGCCTGACAAAACAGGCCAGGGAATTCCTGTGCAGGCGCGGATATGACCCTGCATACGGAGCCAGACCGCTCAGGAGAGCCATCAGAAAATACCTCGAAGACCCCATTGCGGAAGCCATACTGTCCGGCACCAGAAAGGGCAACAGGATGATAAAAGCCGACTTGGACGAAAGCCGGGAATCACTCACCGTCACTACCGTACACACTGCTCCGCACCGGTATTCCAACGCACATACCGCCGGTCAATAATCCCGCACCGGGAGAATATACTTCCGGCTGCCGGGATTGCATATCCTCACCTCCCCCGGCGCTGTCTGCTCCCCACTGCCATGACAGACCCGCCGCTCACCGCTCCCTACCCTGCACATGAACCATACCGGAGCCCGATCACCGCACGGCTCGAAACCAAGCCGCCGGTACGAGCGGCCATCATACCACTCCAGATCCGCGTAGGTCATCACATCCACCGGACCGTTTCCCCTGACTCTTGTCACAAAAGCATCCAGCAGACGCCCCATGCCGCCCGTAACCCTCACCCCTCTGACCGAGGCATACCGCACCCATTCATAGGACACCGTACCGTCCTCCTTCCGTATTCCGGATGAAAATGTCGCCACCGCCGCCAGCACAGGTGTCTGATCCATTCCGGCCTCCGCCATACCAGTTGCCCTTCTGCGGAACAAGCCGAGCCTGTATCTGGCCCTTGCCGAACCATAAATATGATTACGCCTGAGAAAATCCGCGGCTGTTTCCGGAGACAGGTCCAGCACCTCGCAATTCCGGGCAAACACCCTGAAGCCCAGCCCCATTCTTGTCCGCAGCATGGACCTGACGGCTGCACCGTCATTGCGCCATCGGTCCTCATACAGAAAGACCCTGTCTCCTGCCTGACGCACAACCGGTTCCTCCTCCAATGCTATCAGTTCCCCTACAGCACCTCCACGGCGGAAAAATTCCAATGGCACCGTCACCACTGCCAGCCTCCCGTCCGCAGTCAGGCACAAACCCGGAGCATCAGCCCCGGCCACACCAAGCACCAGCGGCTCCCGGCCCGTGCATTCCCGTACGAAATCCCGTACTTCCGACTGAAATCCTTCCATGCCGCAAAAATAGGAAAACCACCTCTTAACCGCACAAATATTTTGCGCATTGAATCTTTTTACTTACTTTTGCCGTCCAAATCCGATCTGCTAGCTCAGTTGGTAGAGCACAACACTTTTAATGTTGGGGTCTTGGGTTCGAGCCCCAAGCAGATCACAAAAGGCCTCCGGCGCCACAAGGCACCAGGGGCTTTTCTCTTTTTCCCGCCGCTCGACAATCTCCAAGACCATTATGGGCAAGATGTATTTTTGGGGCAATACGCCTGAACGGGTATAATCATATTAGATTTAAAGTATTTTATACCTTATCGGGGATATCTTTGGAATATTTTGTTATATTTGTACCCCAAAGGGTATAATCATGCAGCAAACAACCTTATCCAGATACGTAAAGGCCATGCGCAAGCAATACGGCCTGACTCAGGTAGACCTGTCGGAGAAATCCGGAGTCGGCCTGCGCTTTGTCCGGGAGCTGGAGCAGGGCAAACAGACTCTCCGACTGGACAAAGTCAACTTGATTCTCAACCTATTCGGCAGCGAAGTAGGCGCAGTCCCTCTCTCCAAAAACACCGATGATCTATGAAACAGGCGACGGTATATCTACGCGGCGAGAGGGCCGGCATCCTTACAGAAGATGAAAACGGCTACACATTCCAGTATGACGGCGGATTTCTGACATCAGAAAAGGCTGAGGCCATAAGTCTTACTCTGCCTTTGACCGACAGACCCTATAGGGACAAAGTCCTGTTTCCCTTTTTCGACGGCCTGATTCCCGAAGGCTGGCTGCTTGACATCGCTGAGAGGAATTGGAAAATTGACGCACGGGACCGCATGTCCCTGCTGCTGGCCTGCTGCAAGGACTGCATAGGAGCTGTAGGTGTTGAACCGATAACAGAAAAGGAGGAATAATCATGGCCAAATGTCTTTACTGCTATAAGGAGCTGCACGAGAATGAGAAGGATTTTCATAGGGAATGTGCGAAAAAAATATTCGGAGCTCCCGAGGCTCCGGTGCTACCGTACACCCGGGACAATCTCACTGACCTTGCGAAGCAGGTAATCCGCAGCCAGACCACTTTGACAGGAGTTCAGGCCAAATTGTCCCTGGACATCTGCAAGGACAGGCCGGGCGGAAAAGAGCGCTTCACTATCGTAGGACTGTGGGGCCGGTACATTCTCAAGCCGCAGACCGACCGCTTCAGCAATCTTCCGGAAGTGGAAGACCTAACCATGCATCTGGCTGAACTGGCCAAAATGAAAGTAGTCCCGCACAGCCTGATACGTTTCGCCGACAGAGAACTGTGCTATATAACCAGACGCATCGACCGCACCGCCAACGGAGGGAAACTGGCAATGGAAGACATGTGCCAGCTTACGGAACGTCTTACAGAGCATAAATACCGGGGCTCATACGGCCAGATAGCGAAAACCATAAGAAAATACTCATCCGTACCCAAACTTGATCTAGTCAATTTCTGGGAGCAGGTGGTATTTTCCTGGATTACAGGCAATGCCGATATGCACCTGAAAAACTTTTCCCTCTACAGCAAGCTGGCCGGCAACTACACTCTCACACCGGCATACGACATGCTGTCCACAGCGTTGGTTATGCCGGAAGACACCGAGGAACTCGCATTGACTCTCAACGGCAAGAAACGTAAAATCAAAAAGGCTGATTTCATCACCGAGATGTCGGCCTGCGGACTGGAGGAGAAAATCATTGAGAATATCTTCAGTAAATTCCACAATGCCTTCAGTAAATGGCAAATGTTCATAGGGTTGTCATTCCTTCCGGAGAACATGCAGCAGAACTTCATCAAAATAATTGCCGGCAGACTGCAGCTGCTGGGATAGTACAACTCAAAGCTTGACGAAATTAGGGCCGAAAAGGGCCGGGGAGGCTGTCAATAATATTCCCATATTTGCCTGCGGAACAATCCCCACAGGGTGCTGTTTACATGAAAATTTAGTATATTTGTGGCGTCATGCACGGAAACGCATGGCGGACATATTGGTGAAAGTGTTTTCGCACTGTCCTTTCCAAGAAATCTGACAGTTTCAACGAACGTAAGGACGACGACAGCACCGTCACCCGTATTGGTTGTGTATTCATCACAAGCGATACAGGTGTGGGGATTGTTTCAGTCTGTTTATGTTCGGGCTTTGTCAGAGCCTCTTGGAAGACAGACGGACCGGCTCCACACTTTCTTATTATAAGCCCGTCAGTCCTGGGAGCCGACTGACCTAAAAATTAAAAGTAATGAAAAGAGCACTTTTTGCAACATTGGTTATGATTCTCTCTTTCCAACAAATGGCTTTCCCCCAGTCATTAGAATGGTGCGAAGAATCAGAAGAACGAATTGAGAAAATGCAAAATCTTGACTTACCAGAAGACTGCGGGGTTGACATTATTGACAATGCCGCAAAAACCTGCAAAGAAATCGCTGATGTAACAATCAGAATCAGTCCTATTATCAAAAATTTCTATATCACTTATTTTGATCTTGAAGATAATGCAGAAAACAAAAGTGCCTCGCCATCAATAGATGAACTATACGGCTTAGGTAAAGAAGTCACTCAACTTGCAGGGAAATTAGCTGAGCTAACAACATCACTCACAAACATTACAGATATTGTCAAATCAATGACTGCCAGAGAAGCCCTGTCATCATCATCAAATGTCAAGTATATAACTCAGTCTTTGCCGAGTATCGGCAAAGAGCTATATCTTGATTTTCAACTTTTGGGTGAGATGATCAAGGACAAGACCGGCAACTCTGAACTATTGGGACAACTTGATCAAATATTTTCCTGGCTGTAAAATATAATCCTTATGTCTACATTAAAAAATATAATTAAAGAACTGTACGATGAGGTCAATTCAGTTCCGTCACAACAAATGACAATGAGAAAAACACAATCCTCGCAAACACGGACCGGACTCTATGATGCAGAAATGGAAAAACTCATTGACCTCGCAATAATAGACGGTACTTTAACTGAAAAAGAAAAACAAATACTATTCAAAAAAGCCCAGGCAAAAGGTATTGACCTTGATGAATTTGAAATGGTGCTTGATGCACGCTTAAGCGAATACAACCAGATTAATAATAAAAAAAGCGCCCCGTCTAATTTATCGGCTCCAAAATCTGAAAAATTCGGAGATGTGCGCCGGTGTCCTCAGTGCAATGCCCTTGTAAAAGCATTCAGTCCTGTTTGCACAGCTTGCGGATACGAGTTCCTAAACATTGACGCCTCTATGTCTTATGAAAAATTATCAAACAAATTATCAGAAGTAGAGGATATAAAAAAAAGAATAAATATCATAGAGACTTTTCCCATACCAAATGCCAAGGCTGATTTGCTTGATTTTCTAACATCCGCCAAGCCGCATATTACAGACTCCTCAGATCCATGCAGAATGGCATATTGGAAAAAATATCAGGAATGCATAAACAAAGCAGAACTCAGCTTCAAAAATGATGATATTTTCAAACCGTTTATTGATGACTACACAAGATTTAAACGAAAAGTTATTGGGGTTGGCTTTCTTGCATGGTTCAAGCGCCTGCACTGGGCATGGAAAGTCACAATCATAATCCTACTGATATGTCTAATATCAAGCGGCATAGAGGCTTTAATATCATTATTTAACCAACCGAGCATATAAACAACATGGGACTATTTGGAATTGGCAAAAAGGGAAAATCAGGGGGGATGATGAATGTCATCCGCTGTGATGAGAAAGAATATCTTGTCTGGAAATGGAGACCGGAAGGACAAGATGTAAATTCTACCACAAGGGAAAATTCCATCCGCTTTGGCAGTAGCCTCAGGGTAAAAGACGGAGAAGTGGCAGTTTTTGTGTACAAACAAAAAGACGGAACACTCCAAGACTATATTGAAGGACCTTATGACGAGACCATCGAAACGGCAAACTTTCCTGTTTTGGCCAACATTATAGGCTTAGCCTATGGAGGTGAGTCTCCTTTCCAAGCGGAAATATATTTTATAAATCTTGCACGAAACATTCAAATCGAGTTCACAATTCCATTCTTTGATGTATTTGATCCCCGGTTTCTTGATTTCGCAGTACCGATGGCTGTACAAGGCAGTATCACTTTCAATATATCTGACTATAAAGCTTTCATAAAGCTGAACAGGATGATAAATTTCACATTGGAAGATTTTAACAAGCAAATAAAAGATGCCGTCACTAAATATGTCAAGTCATTTGTCAGCAACGCTCCTCAGGACAACGGCATCCCCGTCCTGCAAATAGAAAGGAAAATAACTGAGATATCAGACCTTCTCCAAGAACGGCTGTCAAAGGAATTGTCTGAAGATTTTGGCGTAAATGTCAAGCGAGTGGATATAAACCGCATAGATCCAGACAAAGAAAGCGATGGATATATGGAACTCCGCCATGTAACCGCCATGCAACAGGCGCAGACAATCCAGGCACAGACCAAAGTCAGCATAAAGAATATGGCAGATACACAGGCTATAAACGCAGAGAATACGCAGGAGACCTTGCGTATCAACCGACAGGAAGCACAGCGTGCTCAACGCCTGCAGACTGAGACCAATTTCATAGGGGCCCATGCACTGGATCAGCAGGCTAGTGTCCTACGGGCAGGAGCTGAAAACCTCGGAGCCATGGGCTATATGGGAGACGGAGGAGGCATGAACGCCGCAGGAATGATGACCGGCATGATGATGGGAGGAGCCATGGGCAGTCAGATGGCAGGGATGATGAATAATATGGGTCAGACAATGCAAAACGGCATGAACACCCCGCCCCCGCCACCTATCCCGACATATATGCTCGCAATCAATGGCCAACAAAGCGGTCCATTCTCCATACCGCAACTGCAGCAACTTGCGCAACAAGGAAAGATTAATGCCCAGACTTATGTTTGGAAGCCGGGCATGAGCGAATGGATCATGGCCGGTCAGGTCGATGAACTTAAAAACATATTTATACCCAACACACCTCCCCCACCACCGATGCCCCCAATGCCTCAATAATCAAACATAATTGAATCAATATGGACAACTCGTTTAATTCATTAGACAGACTTTTAGAGTTCGGCATGAGTATGGCCGTCGCGCAGCAGATGATTGCGACCATGAATCATGTTATAGATAATATGCAAACCCCTGGTTCAGGAGCACCTGTCATAAAAACAGAATCACAATATTATGCTATCGTGGACAATGTTCAGATTGGCCCCATTACTGAGCCTGAAGTAAACACACTGGTATCATCTTATAAAATAAAAGAAGACACCTTAATGTGGAAACCAGGCATGAGCGGCTGGACACAGGCGAAACTCATACCTGAAATTATGAAATTAATAATCTTGAATAAACATTGAGATGAGAATAGACATTTTCTACACAATAGTCACCGTCGCCATCTCAGCATTACTGTCTTGGGGGGAATACAGCATCGTCAAAATTGAGGACCTTAAATGGGTTGCCACGATTACTACTTTTATAGCACTTGTCGTATCCGGCCTGTTCACTATTGCCTTAAAAGCCAATACAGAGCGAGCCGGTATTGTCATGCACACTATTGGTGGAATCTTTCTATTCATTCTGCTTGTCCTTAATTTCACCTTTGCTTTTTTTGAGTTTTCTGTACCATTGTACATCATTGTCAATGCATTATTACTTTTAATAATGATTTTAATTATACGATTTACGACCAAGCATACATAGACACAATTAATGAACTGAGGACAGAGGCTAAATAACGACTGACAGGTATGACGCAATGTTTTAGATGTTGTTAATTTACAGTTGATAGTGCTCTGATGATATCGGTATTGATTACAGGATCTGAGCCGTTCGGAGGCCGGGACAGGAATCTGTCGTGGGATGTCGCCGCAGAGGCAGCATCCTGCGACAGTTTCAAAGATTGGGTCAAGGCAGTACGGTTACCGGTAAGTTTCAGGAAAGTAACGGAAATTGTATCCGGTTTACTGCAGTACATGAAGCCGGACATTATGCTCATGCTCGGTATGGCAGCCAAAAGGGAAAGAATCTCGGTCTCAGCGACTACCGCCACTGACCCACTTTCTCCTACATTTTTGCTGAATATCAGGATTGTTTTGCCTCTAATTCGTTTTCGATTTCCTCAATCGTAGGCAGGCTCCCCCGAAAATCTTCCGGCAAAGCCTATCCCAATTCATAATCGGAAATCCCTATCGGCTTCTGAATATCGCGCAAGGCATATTCAGCTTTGATGCGGTCCTTGGTCTTGCAGAGCAAAAGGCCGATAGTGCGATTGTCACCTTCACGGCAGAGTATATCATCCACGGCGGAACAGTAGAAGTTGAGCTTGCCGATATATTCCGGCATGAACTCTGTGTCTTTCAGCTCAATCACCAGATACCGGTGCAGGGAGGGTTTCGGTAAAATTGTTTGCCAAAGCCCCGTGTTTGCCGTAATCATCAAGTTTAATGGCTTCCTGCAAATAGCGGTATTCCAATGGGGCACAATGTATTGCACCATGCGCCAATACCTTGCCCGTATGTCTTTGACCTGCTGTAAAAGTATCAGGTTATGTGTCCAATTCAGATGCTTGACGGGGAGAGTAAAATTATACCCATTTAATTGCGAAATCACTGATTTCGTAATTGAGGGAACAGTACCTTATATCACCTCTTTTATTATCAACGCTACAAAGGTGGACAGACTTTCCGAGACAGCGTTACCGCTTCTGTTAAATTCGGCATTTTCCGCTGAATTCCGCAGCTGTCACTTTACAAGACTCTGGGCCCAAGTCCATGGCCATATCAGCGGGACCTATCCTGTGTCGCAAATAGGAACTTACTCACACTAAGGAGCATATACAAGAGAGCATGTCCTCGGCAGAGAGTGGAGCGCCAGGCTGCAAGCGGTCAAAAAGACTTGTAGCCTGCCTCCCTGCCACATCCATCACATACGACATCTTATGCCGGTGTATTTACGGAAAGTACGCGCATATTACATCAAATACAACCAACTGATTATCCATTACATCTGTCAAAATCAGGTGCGCGCACTTACATATTATACCGTTGCATCCGATTTCAGGGGTGTAGACAGATGGATTTTCGTGGCGCGTACCTAATAGACCTTAGCATCTGTTATTGTATTCTTTATGTAAATGACTATATATTAGCATCATATGTCAAAATCTGCATAACAGATAAGGCCGTATTAAGGCGAATTCCAGGCAAAAAGCGCCGTATCTGTTATGAGGCTGCGGCAGCAAACAGCTGAATATGTGCACATTATGGCGATTACCGGATTACAGATAGTGAGGTGTACCAAAAGTTTTATACCTTTTCTCTCCCCAAAGACACCGATAATCCATAAGACCGGCGACGGTATATCAAAATGCCTGCAGACTGCTGATGTTTGAACTGCACCATACTTGCCTGAATCGGAATTAGGGCCAAAAAGGGCCGCCATATCTGTATAAATATTCGCAAATTTGCATACGAAACAATCCCTGCAAGGTGCTGCTTTATGGAAAAAGTTAGTATATTTGTAGTGCCATGTGACAAAACATGTGGCGGACATATTGGTGAAAGTGTTTTCGCACTGTCCTTTTGAAGAAATCTGACAGTTTCAACGAATGTAAGGACAACGACGGCACCATCACTTGTATTGACTTGTGTATTCTCACAATCGATACGAGTGTGGGGATTGTTCAGCCTGCCTACATTCGGGTTTTGTCAGAACCTCTTCAAAGACAGACGGACCGGCTCCACACTTTCTTTTTAATAAATTGGCAGAGATAGGAGTCCGCCTGCACATTTAATTTTAAACGACATGAAAAACAGCAACCTGTTGACATTGCTGCGTTGCGACCTGGAGGATTTTCTGAAAAGCAACAAGGAACTCATCTTCAATGAAAGAGACCTGCAGGTGCGGATAACCATGTGGCTCAAAGAAAAGAAGCATTACGACAGAGTGGACATGGAGTATGCCGTGCCGAAAGAAGAATTATGCGTCCGCCATCTGAAAGTAGGAAAAGAGAGCTTAGATTTTCCATGGGACAATGACCTGTCCATCGATGTGGTGGTGGAAAAAGACGGCCGGTTTGCCGCCGTAGAATTTAAGTATGCCACATGCCCTGTTATCAATCAACCTTCCCGTTTCGGAGAAGATTTGAAAACAGGTTGCCGGATCATTAAGAACCAAGGCGCAGGAGATATCATTATGTACAACTACTGGAAAGACATACGCCGCATCGAGGCCTTGAATCAATGCTACCCAAATATGACCGACGGTGTTGCCCTGCTCGTCACCAACAACAGAATCTACTGGAACGGTCCCAGTACAGATGTAAGCTATCGCGCATTCTCCACACATGAAGGGAATCGGATTGGTCCCGGATTACTGAAATGGGGAAAGATCTCTGAAAAAATCATCGGATCTCATCCGGACTTCGTGCTGCATGGCAGCTACCTGTGCCACTGGGACGACACTGCCATCACCGCACTTACAAAGAACGGTGACAGATTCAGATACCTGCTTACCACCATCCAAGCAGGAATTAGGGCCAAAAAGGGCCATTGAACCAAACGACGCTTTTTGCAACTTTGCATATACCAATCAACTCACAATTAATCGAATATGAAAATGAAGAAAATCCTATTGCTCGGCACTGCATGCCTGATGTGCTTGGGGACATCCTTTGCCCAACGCAAACAAAACACAGTCACTTACACCAAAGCCACATCACTCGGACTTATTACTGGTAAAGCGAATTATCATTACATCATTGGAGAAAACGGTTCAAACATCAAAGACGGAAGCCTGAATATCAATGCACAAGAATCTTATGAATTCAATCGCCTTACACTTTGGGGCAATCTTGATGTAAGATATAAACTGGATGCGGTATTTTCCAATGGCGGGCTCTATGGAGCGGCGTCATCATCATGCAAAGTCTCCGGAAGTCTAAACAACACTCCAGTAAATATGCAATGTAATTTTTCGGGAAACTTCATAAAGGGAGGAATACCACATGGCGATTTCAAAGTCAAAAACAATATTTCCTTAGAAGATTACGACATTTGGGGAGCCGTCCTGCTGAATGCTCACTATGACAACGGAATATTGACCGGCGCATACGAATACATCGGCCCGAACAAATATGGCAGGGAGGGCATGACCACTTCCGTGAAGGGAAGCCTTAACCCGGAAGGAATCCCTACCGGAACATGGATAATAGGTAACGACAAATACGAATTTATTGACGGAGTCCTGATAAGCAAGACGACCAGAAAATCCTCTACAAAACCGGCCGTCACCGAGATGTCAAGAAAATATGCTGCCGGGGAAATAAACAAGGAGCAGCTGCTGAATCTCGGATATACAATAAGACAAGACAGTCTGACCATCGGGAACTACGCCAGGATGGCTATATTGTCCCTCAAGGACGGTTTCGATTTCGAAAGCCTGCAAGGGTACAACCTGAGCAAAAGGAACAATCCAAAATATGAATATCTTACTGAAAGAGCATACATCAGCGATGAGGGAGCCGCATATCTGGTTGAAACCGTCAAAAAGTTCACACTGGACGATAGATACTCTGATCCGCTAATCAGCAAAGAGGGCGATATTTACTGGTGCATCAATACAGATGAAGACCAGGCGTACATAAGTATCAGGAACTGGGATGGTTTCAAAAACTATCTACAGAATCCGTCAATAAAGCTTCCCAACTATGAACACAAGGCATATCTCACTTCGGAACAGATGAATGCGGTAGACTCCTGCATCAATGCAGCCATTGCCTCACAGGCCGTTACATTGAGCCAAGCCATTTTCGGCTCCGATCAGGTAGATGCCGGATCATACATAAAGCAGTCAATAAACTCGGGCAAAGCCACAGCCACCAAATTAGGAATGAACTTAAGCGATTCGGAAATCCTGCGCTCTATTTCCTCTGCACTGCGCGATTCCAAGGACTTACAGCTCATGGAACTTAATGACAACTACTGCCTTTTATCTTATAGTCCTGACATTTCGCAAAGAGTTATCATCAAGACGAATTCTATCAATGACTACAACACGACATTGAAAAATATATCAAAGGAAATTACCGTCTATTCATTACGCGCTCCCTTTGAATTCATGGTAGATGCCAGCAAAGCATCAAAGATTGCTTACAGCACAACAGACAATGGTTCGTGCGAAGATTTCTTCTATACCGAATCTACAGTATCTTATTGGCAAGCCGATTTTGCAGACCGGCTCAAACCGTTCTGCGATATCATCGGATATGAGATTGTCGATGTGGATACCGACAACCGGACAGTATTGTGCAATATCATAAAGAAGGGGAAAAAGAAAAAGGATCCGTCCATAATCTACCAGATCAGCATCAAATACAACAATGAGATGAGGTTGTGTGCGGAATCATTCGACATAACAAAGGCAAAGCAACTTTAACACTTAATATTTAAATAAAGATGAAAAAAACTTTTATCACAATCATTGCGGCGGCCGCATCCGTCATGGCTGCCACATCCTGCGGAGGAGGTACCTCAAAAGAGGTAGCCGTCAGAGATGTCGAGCTTTACGGAGATATCTGCTATGAGAACTCCGACACGGAAGAGAGCGAGACTTATGACGCAGACGATTACATCTCGGTACCGGACGGCTCCTACAAGTTCTATGTGAAAGACGACAAACTCTATGTATCCGTATATGCTCAGGTCATCAAGGATTTCCCGGATTCCTGGGCCTCATCGGTATCGGCTGAGGATTTCGAACTGCAGATCTACGACACACAGGGTGATCCGATCAAGAATGCAGACGGAGAAAGCATATACATGAAACTCGTCAATATAGAAAACTTGGAGAAAATGCTGAACTGGTCAAGCGTAGGCGACAGCTACAACTGGACTTTCTGCTATGCCCTGTTAGGCGAGACCGGCATCATCGACCAGATTGCAGATTTCGATATTGCCTTTGACATCTACGCCTACTACAGGGTATCCGATGACAGCGGAAATACATCCACTACAAGCATAGAGGAGGACCTGAAGGATGTATTCGATGAAACCATTGACGAAGATCTCGAGCAGGACCTCCAGGACGCCAAAGAAGCACTGGAAGACGCTCAGGAACTGATGGACATACTCTTATAACATCAATATGATTTCAGTTTGACTGAAAGCGGCGGATATCATCTGGATTCCGCCGCTTCATTTTCATCCGCATCCCATGGTAATGACGGATAAATCTCAGACATTACAGAGTCAAACTGAGCCAGCCGCAGCTTGTATATCTCATGAGCCGCCCAAACCTCCGGGGAAAATGTTCCCGGCTCTGCCGCCGGATACCTCTTCGGCAACGACATTAAATATTCTCCGAAGTCATCAGTGAAACTGAACCTTACACTATCTATAGTCTTTTGATCCTGTGCTGCCTTGATGCAGTCAACAGCACTGCGGTATAGTTGCTCGGTCTCCGTCATGGCCTGCTTCATGAATCTCTCAAAGCGGGCGGTCTCATCATCCGCCTTCTGCTGCATACGGCTGTCTACGACAGAGTCCACGGGTATATTGTCAACGGCCGTTTTCATCTCGTCCACCGCATCGCGGTACATCTGTCCGGTCTCTTCCAGAACCTGCTTGCTGAAAGTCTCGATCTGCTCGCCGGCATTTTTGTTTTTTACATCAAGGGCATACACCACGGCCGACAATACAAGCAGCAAGGCTCCTGTTCCTGCCCAGATAAAGGGACGACGGTCCGTCGCAGTCAGAGCTTTTCTCAGATCCGGGATGCTCTGGAAGCGCTCTGCCGGTTCGGGACGGCTGCAGCGACGGGCGAGCCTGCGGTAGCGGCGACCGCCGAAAAGCAGGTTGATTATCAGGCCGAGCGAATAGATATCCGATGCGGCTCCGGCAGAGCCATCCCCTTGAAGGACTTCCGGAGCGGAGTAGCCGCAAGTGCCTCCCACCGCCCCGGCATAGACACTGTCCTCGCTGACCGACAACCCGAAATCTATGATACGGGCGGCCCCGTTGGCATTGACCACGATATTGTCCGGCTTGAGGTCGTTGTGCAGGATTCCCCGGTGATGCAGATAATCCATTCCGTCCAGAATATCCTTGAGCACTGCCCTGCGCTGAGCGGCAGAAGGAGCCGTCGCCACGAACTCATCCAGAGTACGCCCCGAGATGTACTCCATCTCGATTGCGGGACCGGCAGGAGTATCCTCCTCGAACCCTAAAATACTCACCACGCATGGATGCGACAGGTCCCTGCACAGCTCATACTCCCGCCTGAGAAGCGAGACAGACATCGCATTGTCCTCAACGGCCGCTTTAAGAGCCACATATCTCGTTCCGTGCCTGGCTTTCAGGGTACGGAACATCCGCCCCTCGCTTATTGACCCCAAGATGACGATACCATCCTGTCCCGAAACACCGGAAACATCTACCGAACCGGAATGTATTTTCATAAATCAGATGATTTTAATTGTTCCAAAGTCGTAAGCCCATGGTCAATACCCATCACATATCGGGGCACCGCCTGTCCGTCATGCACGAAATTGTCAACGGTCAGCGGATAACCCAGGATGAACAGGCTGCATTCAAAAGTATCTCCGGGCCGTATCGTGGAATTTTCCGCCTCCACCGCCCTGAATGTGCGTCCGTCCTCCAGTTCCACCACGCACAGCCGGTCCGGCAGCCAGCCTATCCGAAGCCGGTCCCCTGCCTGCAAGCTATCCGTCCTCACCGACCTGCCGCCGGAGACCAGGTCCGACTCCTTTCCGCTCACCTCCCTGACATGCTTGCAGAAAGCCTCCCAGCCGCTGAATCCGATATAGTGACACAGCACATCCAAAGTCCTGTCAAACGCAGTCTCATAACCTTTCAGACTGCCCCATATCCGCCGCAGCGTATTCTCGGCGATATGCTCACTGGTTATACACTCTATCTCCGATGCCAGGAGAGCAAAATCCGCACGGCTTCCAACCGTACGCCCGAACCGCTTCTCCACGGCCTGTCTCAAAGCCGCCACCTGCGGCAAATCAGTCCTTACTGCCATAACGCAGCTAAGTTACAACTTTCCGGCAACACAGACAAATGGGGTTTAATTGCAGACTGTCAAACCGTATCAGGAGATAAAAGAAAAAGCAGTTAGAGTAACTC
>DXAT01000040.1 GCA_019116965.1 Candidatus Coprenecus pullistercoris | reverse complement strand
GCATGGTGAGATGCTGGCACGGGGATTGTCCGGCCATTATATAAAAGGTATAATATAGCGCGATATGAAATTAGGTCTATACTTCAAGCAGGCGTGGTACAATCTGAGGGTGAACCGGGTGTACAGCGCGGTGTTCATCGCCGGAACGGCGGTGTCGGTCGCACTGGTGATGGCTTTCCTGACGGTGCTTTCTTCCAGGGTGGTCAATACCGTGCCGGAGACGCATCGGGACAGGATGTTGAGTGTCAGCCATCTGTTATATAAGGGAGATATGGGAACGCTGGGCTTCGGAGTGTCGGCTGAGTTCGGAAAGCGTTTTTTAGACAGTCTGCCCGGAGTGGAGTGCTGGACAGCAACGGCTCCTATGACCTTTGTTGACGGTCCGCTCACATTTAGGGATGCCGCCGGCCTCAGCTGCAAGGCTTATACCAGTTTCGTGGACCGGAACTTCTGGAGGGTCTTCGATTTTCAGTTTATTGCTGGCAGGCCCCTGTCGGAAAGCGGTATGCACGGCAGTGCAGCCGAGCTGGTGGTCTCCGAATCGGTAGCACGTCGTCTTGCCGGGAAATCGGATGCGGTGGGAAAGGAGGTGTACTGGAACGGCCGGCTGTTCCGGATATGCGGTGTGGTCCGGGATGTGCCCATAAGTGCATCTGCGGCTTTTGCAGAGGCGTGGATGCACTTGGAGGAGTACGACAGCGGTATGTCGTGGTTGGGACGGATGTCTTTCGGAAATGTCAGTTTCTTGGGGGACGGATCCATATATATTCTGGCTGACGACAGAGCCTCGTTCCGTAAAATCAGGTCGGGGATTGAGGACCGTCTGGAGATATTCAACCATACCGATGGCAGCGGATCGGAACTGAGCCTGCCCCGGGGAGTACAGTCTTATGTGGAAAGTGTGTTCACACAGTTTGATATTCATGGCAATAAACAGTCTGTTTCGTCTTATGTCTGGATGAGCATCGGTGTGCTGCTGCTTATCCTTCTGGTGCCGCTTTTCAATCTCTCCGGCATGGTGACTTCCCGGATGGAGGCCCGTCTGACCGAGTTCGGCACCCGCAAGGCCTTCGGTGCCCGGGGCGGCTCGATTCTCTCGCAGATAGCCTGGGAAAATCTGCTGCTGACATTTATCGGAGGAGTGCTGGGACTGGTGCTGTCATGGCTGCTGCTGGAGGTGTTCTCCCGTCAGCTCAGCATGTTGGTTCCGACCGGCGGATGGATGCCCGGCTCCGCAGGCTACGGGACTCCCGGGGCCGGGTATTTTGATTTCAGAGATTTCTACAACATATACTTGGGAACTGCGCTGCTTCTTGTCATAGTGGTGCTCAATGTGCTGTCAGCCCTGCTTCCTGCCCGCAGAGTCATCCGGCATCCGATAACCGAATCGTTGAACTATAAAAAATAGCGACTATGATAAGGCAGATATTCAAGCAGATATGGTTTTACCGCCGGGGCAGTGCCTGGCTTTTTGCGGAGCTTCTTGTAATCGCTGTCGTGTCGTGGTTTGTCGTCAACCGGATATGGAATGTCCAGTACAGGATTCACGCCATACCCGACGGTATAGACTATGACGGGGTGTATGTGCTTTCTCTCGATGAGCTGTATCCCGGTCAGTATGGCTATGACAGCACTTACGATACGGATGAGGCCCGTATGGAGAACTTTTTCCGGATAGGTGACATTCTGCGTCAGATGCCGCAGATACAGAGTCAGTCCCCGATTGGTATGACTCCATGCCTGTGCAACAAAGGTATGATGACAATATTCCTGGACAGCGTTACGATGGTGAATACAGCTGTGATTCAGAGAATCTGCGGAGCGGAGGATTTCCGGTTGCTCGGATACAGGGTGCTGCAGCCTGAGGACGGTGAACTGGTGGATGAACCCAATACGATACTTATTTCCGAAGATCTGGCCATGACGCTGTTCCCCGATGTGAGTCCGATAGGAAAGACCCTCAGGGATGCGGCGGACGGCTATGTGCATGAATACGAATATTATAAGAACAGCAAGATAACAGGTGTCATAGCCAATGTCCGTATTGCTCCTGATGCGGAGAATATTCCGATGGTGATAGAAAATACCGATGCGCGGGAATTCTTTGAGAATATAGTTTTTCCGGAAGAGTATAAATACGCTTTCCGGACTGTGCCGGGAGTGGATGCGGAGGAGTTCGCGGCAGAGTTGGGCCGGAAACTTGAAAGCAGCGGAGGCCTGGGCAATTACAGAGTGAGGGAGGTGGTGTCTTACAGGGAGATGGTAGAGGACAGGGCCTTGTCCGGCAGTATGGACCGGTTGTTCCTGTGGAAGGCCCTCCGGATATTCCTTATCATCAATGTGCTTCTGGCGGTGGTGTCCATCAGCTGGCTGAGGATGGAGGAGCGGCGCGGGGAGATCAGTGTCCGCCGTGCCATGGGCGGCTCCGGGTGGAGGATTCTCGCCCAGAACATCGGAGAGATATGGGCCGTGACCGCTGCGGCAGCCCTTATTGCCTGTGTGGTGGTGATCAATATCATTGTGCTGGGGAAGATGGATATCGTCGGGGAGACTGACCAGTTCGTGCTGCCGGTGACCAGAGAACTGTATCCGCTGTTATTTGACCCCGTACTGCATTTTATGGCGGTGGAGGGCATTGTCTTAGGACTTCTCCTTGTCATGGTGACGGTGGCGGCTGCCGTGCCGGTGCTGCTGGCCCTGCGGCAGCCTCCCGTCGAAGGTTTAAGAGACGAATGATTTTTAGAGGTTTAGAGAAACATGGAAAGTACAATACATACGATGGACAGAAATCTGACTGTTAAGGAAAAATGGCAGGACCGCCGCAAGGTCATTATCCGCTGGAGCCTTGGAGCGGGAGCGGTGGTGGCGGCGGTGGTGCTGCTGGCCGTGCTGATTCAGCCGTCAGTGCGTGAGAGCAGTATAAAGATGGCGGCTGCGGATATCGGCTCGATAGATTTTGCCGTATCGGCTACGGGCAAGGTAGTGCCCGGCTATGAGGAGACCATAAACGCTCCGATATCGTCCCGGGTAGAGGAGGTCTTCAAACGGGCCGGAGATGTGGTGCAGGCCGGGGAGCCTCTGCTCAGGCTGGATCTGACAGCCGCACAAGCCGATTACGACAAGCTGGAGGACGAGGAACAGATGAAGATTCTGAGACTTGACCAGATGCGGATTTCCAACCGTAATCAGCTCTCGGAGATGGAGATGCGGATAAAGATTCAGGAAATGGAGCTTGACCGCAAGGAGGCCGCCCTGCGCAATGAGCGGTATCTGGATTCTCTGGGAGCGGGCACTCCCGATAAGGTCAGGGAGGCGGAGCTGGCTTATACCGTAGCCAGTATGGAACTGGACGAGAACCGGCAGAAACTGGAAAACCAGAGGGAACTGTCAGCTGCCGACGAAGCGGTGGCCGAGCTGGAACTTTCCATTTTCCGCAAGAACATGGAGCAGACCCGCCGTCGGCTTTACGATGCCGGTATCCGTGCTCCCTATGCGGCCACCCTGACTTATATCGTGGATGAGATAGGTGCCAGGGTCTCCGAGGGCAGCAAGATAGCCATGCTGGCCGACCTCACCCGCTTCAAGGTGGAGGGCGAGCTCGGGGACATGCAGGCCGGCAAGATAGCCGAGGGTTACCGGACCACAGTGCTGGCCGGGCGGGACACTCTTACCGGAGTCGTCTCGGGTATCTCGCCTCTGTCCACCGACGGCCTGATATCCTTCTCGGTGCAGCTTGACGATGAGTCCGCCCCGGTCCTGCGCTCGGGCCTGAAGTGCGACATCTACGTGGTCTACGCCTACCGTGAGAATGTTCTCCGTCTGCCGTCAGGCACATATTACAAAGGGGCGGGCAACTACGACCTCTTCGTCCGCGAGGGCGACCGACTGGTACGCCGCCGTGTGTCTCTCGGGGAGGCCAATTACGACTATGTGGAGGTCGTCTCCGGCCTTGAGCCCGGTGAGCAGGCGGTTATCTCCGACATGTCCGATTACGCCAAGCAGCCAGAGCTCCGCATCAGACCATCCAAAAAGAAATAAATCAAAGCGATATGAAACTTGGAATGTATATAAGGGAATCGTGGTACAGCCTGCGCAAGGACAGGGTGTACAGCGCGGTCTACATCATCGGCACCGGATTGTCCCTGGCATTGGTGATGGCCTGGCTGACAGTGCAGTCGATGCATTTCGACAATTCCTATCCCGAGGTGAACAGGGACCGGATGCTGGTAATCCCGGCCTTATTGGAAGCCAATGTCGGTGAGAACTGGAACAGTTCTTCCATGTCTTCATGGAAATTTGTGGAGCGGTTTGTGGATGTGCCTACCGAGGGAATGGAGACCGTGACAGCTTTCGCTTTTTCTTCAGGCACGGCATCCAATGACCGGGGCGAGAGCATGACGGCCGTGGCCGAATGGGTGGATGATGAGTTCTGGTATGTATTTGAGTTCGACTTTACGGGCGGCAGGGCCTTTTCCATAGGCAATATGAATCAGGCCGCACCGGAGGCAGTGGTGTCCGAGTCCGTGGCCAAATGGCTTTTCGGTCATGCGGATGTTGTGGGCGAGAACCTGTACTTTGACGGTACGGAGTACAGTATCAGCGGAGTGGTCCGCGATGCTCCGGTGACGGCATCATTTGCGTTCTCGCAGATATGGCTGCCGGATCTGGACAGAGGTGACAGGGATGCGTCCGTGAGGTCGTGGCTGGGCCGTGACAGCTGGCTCGGAGAGTATGTGGCAGTCGTACTGGCTGAGGACCGAAGCTGTTTCAGCGATATCAGGAAGGCTATCGAGGACCGGCTGGAAAGGTACAACAACTCTGACGGCGTAGAGTACACGCTGGAGTTGTACAAGGGGATACTTACTGTAAAGGAGAGTGCTTTCATGTGGTCCGGCATGACCTCGGCCTCCTACACATGGCTGGGTATAGGCATTATGATTTTCATCCTGCTGGTGCCGATGATCAATCTTTCGGGTATGGTGGGCTCGCGCATGGAGACCCGCATGAGCGAGTTCGGGGTGCGCAAGTCTTTCGGAGCCTGGCGCGGGGATATCTTAGGCCAGGTGGTGGGGGAGAACCTGTTGATGACCGTGCTGGGCGGGCTGCTCGGCCTGTTGCTTTCCTGGCTGCTGCTGTCTGTCTTTCCCGAACAGTTCAACAGCATCATACCGGCTGAGAATATGGCGATGACATTCGCCGACGATGTGATAGAGGCTTCTGTGTTTTCAGTCAGGGATTTCTTCAAGCTGAAGCTGTATGTTCTCCTGCTGCTGGTGGTGCTGGCTCTCAATCTCATATCAGCCATACTTCCGGCTGTGAAAGTAATCCGCCGTCCCATTACCGATTCGTTGAATGCTATAAAGTAAGACACTTATGATAAAGCAGATATTCAAGCAACTATGGTTCTACCGCAGGAGCAATGCCTGGCTCTTTGTGGAGATGACGCTGATTACCGCAGCGTCATGGTTTCTGGTCAACGCTGTCTGGCCGTATCAGTACCGCAGCCATCTGCCGGACGGATATGATACGGAAGGAGTGTATGTTCTGACCATGTCCACGCTTTATGAGGGACAGGACGGATACGATCCGGCATCCTCTTCTGCTGAAAAAGTATCGGCGGACTTTCATCGTTTCGGCAATGCCCTTAGGAGTATGCCGGAGATACTTGATGCGGCCCCGGCAGGGACAACGCTTCCGGGACTGTCGATGATGAATTTCAATACAAGTACATTGATAGATACTGCCCGGAGTGTGTATTTCGCCTATCATGCGAGGGAGTCCGGAGCTGCTGACCTGAGTCTGTTGGGATACCGTCAGGTCTGGCCGGAGAACGGACCGGTGGAGGACCTTCCCGGGACGGTGATTATAACATCGGATCTGGCTGACATTATCTGGCCCGGGGAGAATCCTGTAGGGAAGCAGTTCGGTGATGCGGCTCAGTTGGGCGGCTCCTGGAGGGTAAGCGGGGTGATAGAACCGGTCAAGATAATCAAGGACCAGGAATACAGGAGTTTCGTGATGTTTGCAAACGCTGATATTACGAAAGATCAAAACGAGGTAGAACCGGTATGGTGCTTCCGTCTCAGACCTGGCGTGGATGAGGATGCGTTTATCGCCGATGCTTCCAGAACATGGAAAGAGCAGATGCGGTACGGTAATTACAGGACCGGCTCGATTCTCAGTCTGGACGATACCTTAAGGAGGGAGACCGTGGATAATTTCACATGGCAGGCCCTGTTCATCTTCCTGCTGATCTGTATGCTTATCGGTGTGGCCTCCTTCGCATGGCTGCGTACCCGTGAGAGACGCGGCGAGATAGGGGTACGCAGGGCTATGGGCGGCACAGCCGGGTCTGTGATGCTTACATTGCTGTGTGAGGTGTGGAGTCTCTATGCCGTTTCGCTGCTTACGGGCCTGCTTCTGGTGATCAATACCATCGTCATAGGCAAGATAGACTTCTGTTCTTCCGGTATGTACATAGGGTATGTGTCCCAGCCGGTAGTGGACAGCCTGCCTCTGATATTTGAGCCGGTGCCGCATTTTCTTGTAGTGGCCGGTATTGCAGCGGTCATCCTGTTGGCAGCAGTGACCCTCTCGACCATTGTCCCTGTGGCCGGGGCCATGAAGGAGTCGCCGGCCGATGTGCTGAAGGACGAGTAAATTTTAACTTTTTGAAAATATTTAAAAACAGATAAAAATTTAAAATTATGATCAAGCTTATCGAAATTTCCAAAATCTACAGAACCTCCGAGATCGAGACCATGGCTCTCGACAACATCAACCTCGAAGTGCGCGAAGGAGAATTCGTAAGTATCATGGGTCCCTCCGGCTGCGGCAAGTCCACACTGCTCAACATCGCAGGACTGCTCGACGAGCCTACTTCCGGTACCGTGGAGCTGCATGGCAAGCCCGTCTCGGGTCTCAATGCCCGGGAGGCCGCCCGCTTCCGCAACACCGAGCTCGGATTTGTCTTCCAGAGCTTCCACCTTATCCCCTCGCTCAATGTTCTGGACAATGTGCAGATGCCACTGCTGTACCGCAGGATGGGTGCGACCGAGCGCAAGGAGCGTGCCCTGAAGATGATTGATGCCGTAGGACTGAACCACCGTATCCGGCATTTCCCCTCGCAGCTTTCCGGCGGTCAGTGCCAGAGGGTGGCTATCGCTCGCGCCCTGGTAGGCGACCCCTCCATCATCTTAGCGGACGAACCCACCGGTAACCTGGACTCCAAGATGGGAGCCGAGGTCATGGAACTCCTGCACGAGGTCAACAAGCAGCGCGGCAAGACCATCCTGATGGTGACCCACAACGAGTCCCAGGCCAAGCAGACCGACCGCATCATCCGCATGCTTGACGGCCGCATTATCGGGTAATCGGGTAGGCAGTAGTACAGTTGCAGATAGGAATAACTTCAGGTCAGGTTGAAAGAAAATAGGAAAATGAGATGTATTGATCATACAAAGGTGCTGCTGACGGCGGCTCTGCTGCTGATGGCGGTAGTGTCATGGCAGCAGAGACTGGCGGCGCAGGAGGCCGGCGGGAAGCAGGGCGGGGTGATGGAGCTGACGCTGGAGGGGGCGATGGAGCTGGCGTGCAGTCAGTCGGTGGATGCGGCGGTGGCGCTGAACCAGCTGAAGAGTGCGTACTGGCAGTTCCGTACCTACAAGGCGGAGCGGTTGCCGGAACTGGTGCTCAACGGTACTCTGCCGACATTCAACAACAACTACAATTCCTACCAGAATCCCGACGGCTCCTATGGCTATGTGCGGAGCAACTGGCTGGGCCTCAGCGGAGAATTGTCAGTGACGCAGAATATACCGTTTACCGGCGGTACGGTCTCGCTGAGCTCCGGTCTGGACATGACACGGCAGCTGGGTGCTAATGCCTACAACGAGTTCATGTCCATACCCGTTGCCCTGACCTTGACCCAGCCGCTCTTTTCCGTCAATACCTTCCGCTGGGACAAGAAGATAGAGCCGGTGCGCTATGCCGAGTCCCGGGCCGCCTACGACGAGAATATGGAGGCGGTCAAGATGAATACGATAAGCTATTTCTTCAACTATATACTTGCGACTGAGAATCTTAAGATTGCCGGGCAGAATCTGGAGAACGCTGACCGGCTGTATGAGGTGGCGAAGGCCAGACGGGAGATAGGCCAGATATCCGAGACCGAGCTGATGCAGCTGCGGCTGTCCGCCCTGCAGGCCAAGGCCAATGTGACCTCCTGTCGCAGTAATCTCAATTCCACTATGTTTACGCTCCGGGCATTCCTCGGACTTTCCGAGCAGGACACCATAGTGGCCGTGCTGCCCGAGGCCGTCCCCCTGCCGGTGCTCCGTTATGAGGACGTGCTGGACAAGGCGTTGGCCAACAGCTCATTTGCCCAGAACATCCAGCGCCGCAAGCTGGAAGCCGATTA